>JBAYHB010000084.1:0-6091 GCA_041666365.1 Candidatus Babeliales bacterium
AAACTAAAACAGGGAAAGGAAGCTTATGTTTAAGCGATTGTTCAGTGGGAGCCGTATGACGCGAGAGTGTCACGTACGGTTCTGTGAGGGGCCTTCGGGGAAGTTCCAGAGGTCTACTCTCCACATAGTAAAAACTCTTCTCATCGGCATGTTGGGGTTTGGCTGGTTGGTTGCCAGCGAAACGGGTACAAATAATCAAGCGTGCCCATGCGAAAAAGAAAGTCAAAGTATTGAATCAAAAAAAACTAATGATTTCGGCGGCATTGATCTTGATGACTTAATTGCAAAGTATGAAAAGTACCAATACTTAATGAATCAGCTTGGCCTTTCACATGAAAAAAGTTCATATGGATATGGTAAATTTTTGAAATATGTAGCATTTCCAGCGGCACTTGGAAGCTTCTGGGTAACCATCAACACATTAGTAAATGATAATTATGATGGATGGTTAAAGCTTGGTCTCCCACGAGAATATGCTTGGTCGATCAGCTGGCTGACTGGAACAGTTACACTACTCACCTTCTTGTACGCCGGAGATTATTTCGAAAATTCGCACGAAGCGATACATGCGCGCTTAGCCCTGGCAGATTTCTTAAAGGGCTGGGAGAAAGATTCGACAACCATTCCTGAAGAGCTTCAGCCAATGTTTAAATTGTTGCAGCAGTTCTGTAAGAAAGATGGAAAAATTGATCTAGAAGATCGCTTGCTGATTGCCTTGGTTAAAGAGATTGCAAAAAAACATACAGCAACGCGTGATCAAGTGCGAAAATGTATGGCTCAGGTAAATGCGCAAGTTAACGAATAAATAGACGTTCTTTTTTTAGATTTAGGTGCAGGCTTCCAACCTTCGGGAGCCTGTTTCATTTTTGCGACATTTGGTTATTACTCATCACATATTTAATCGTAATGCCCTGGTTTCCTCACTATTCCGGATGATGTCTTTAAATGCCATAAGAAATCTTTTTAAAATGTTTTTTTTCATCATAAAAAGTAGTTTATACTCCGTCTTACCTCAAAAAAATTAGTCATTAACAGGAGTTGTTATGCAGGGAAGTATTGCGCGTATTTGTACGTCATTTATCGATGTTCCGGGTAAGATTGCCGTGGCAATTTATTTTGCCGGATGCAGTGTTCGGTGCAGCGGTTGCCAGAACAAGGCATTGTGGGAGGCTTCGAGCGGAACGAAGATGACCGTTGATGACATTGTAGAAAAAATTATACAGCATCCATTGGCTGATACGGTTGTGTTTTTAGGTGGGGAGCCGACCGATCAAATGGATGTGCTTATCGCTGTGTGCGAAAAAATCACTCAGGAAGGAAGTAAGGAGCTTATTCTTTATACGGGGAGGGAGTTTGAAGTATTACCAGAGACATTAATCAGCATGCTTACCATGATTGTCTGTGGTCCATACCGCAGTGAACTCGGTAGGCAAGGTTGGCCAGCATCATCAAATCAACGTGTATTTATTAGAAAGGAAGGTTCATGGCAGTGCTAAACCAGTTTTCAAGCATTTCTGAAAATTTTAAAAAAGTGTACAGCGAAATCGATCCCTACATTTTGCAGATCGAGGGGATTGCTCAAGAGCAGCTCGATATGTCGCAGATGTCGCATCGCTACTACAATGAAAATTTGCCCGACATGTCGATTGACGCAAACGCAAATTTGCATGAAGGACGCTCATACGGAAATTATCTAGCCGAAGTATCCAAGAGTAATATAAAATTGCTCGGCTACCATGATCTTTATTTGTTGCTTGAAACTGAGCACGGCGTCCAGCGAGCGCAAACGATTATGCGTTCGCTTTTGAATGGCGATCTTTATTTCCATGACAGCACTGCTATACAAGTGCCGTACTGTTGGGCCTACTCAACCTATTTTTTACTTGAACACGGGATGCACTGGGGCCAGCTCAAATCATTGCCGCCAAAGCGTGCACGTTCGTTTATCGACCAAGTTAAAGAAGTAACGATTGAGCTTGCACAGCAACTTGCCGGTGCCGTTGCGCTCAGTGATGTCTTCGTTTGTTATGCTTACTTTGTTCAAAAGTCTGGCAAAGATTTGCAAGATCCAGAAGTGCGCAAAGAAATCGAAGATGATTTTCAGTCGCTTGTGCATACACTCAATAAAAAACTTCGTCCTTCGCATCAGTCACCATTTTCAAATGTTTCGATTTTCGATAAACCGAACCTGCAGCAATTATTTGGTGAACTTGTGTTCCCTGATGGCTCGCGACCTGACATCGATATTATTTGGGAAGTACAAAAAATTTTCTGTGACTGGTTTCAACGTGGTGATCCGTCAACCGGTTTTCCTTACCGTTTTCCTGTTGTGACATTAAATTTGCGCATTGATGAAGCACGCAATGTGCTAGATACTGAAGCGCTTGAATATTTTTCGTTTATTAACTTGGCCAAGGGCTGTTTTAATATTTACATTTCGTCGGGCAATAAGATTGCTAGCTGCTGCCGCTTGATTAATGATCTTGAACTGGCAGGATGCGATAGCTTTGGTAACGGTGGTGTTTCGCTTGGTTCGCATCGCGTAGTGACCATTAATTTGGCTCGCTTAGGCAAGCGCGCGACATCCTGCGAACACTTTCTGACACTCCTTGATGAGCAACTTGACGCTGCCCGTGACTCACTTCTTTCTCACCGTCGCCTGATTGCCAAGCGCATTAAAGATGGTTTTTTACCCTTTGTTGATTACGGTGTTATCTTTTTTGAGCGTATGTTCAGCACCTTTGGTATCAACGGTTCTTACGAGTGTTTGCAAGAATTAGGATTTTCAATTACCACTGAGCAGGGCAAAGAAGTTACCTCGATGATCTTGGATCATATTCGTCGTTATGCGCAAACATGTTCACGTACCTATGGCCATTCATTCAACGTTGAGCAAGTGCCAGCAGAAACGCTCGCCGTTAAGTTCGCAGAAAAAGACCGCTTCATGTTTGGCATGACAACCCCTATTTATTCAAACCAATTTATTCCACTGTGGGTTGACTGTGACATTGTGGATCGCATTAATCTTGATGGTTTGTTCTCACAAAAACTTACCGGTGGTGGCATATCACACCTCAACGTTGGCGAACAACTAACGACCGTCGATCAAATGAAACGTTTAATCAAGCATGCCATCAGCGCTGGCTGTGAGCACTTTGCAATTAACTATAATTTCTGTGTCTGCACCGATAATCACGTGTCGGTTGGTGGTGTTGCCAAAATTTGTCCGATGTGCAACAAACCGATCAAAGATTATTACACGCGCATCATCGGCTATTTTACGCCAGTGTCGTCATGGAACAAAGGCAGACGCGAAGAGATCAAACACCGTGTGTTCAAGACATCACTTGAAGTCGAAGATACGATTCTGCCAGCAGCAACGCGTGTTGAACGTGCCGGTGAGATTGAACGGGAATTGTAGGATTATTGGATTGCGCAATAAGAATGAGTGGGGGCGGCGGCGCTGCCCTCACGCGAGGCAATTATCTCTTTTAGTTTACGATCGAAATCACTGAATATTCTCATCAGTTCTATCTTTTTGATCGTTTTCTCTATTTCATTTCCATCGGCAAAAGCATAGTCGACCATAATTGCAGAAAGATCCCTAGGACATTTTTTTGGGGTTAGTTGATATAAAGTTTCTATGGTTTCATGCCTTCTATTTTGTACATCACGAAGAGCCTTAAGAACAATATCACGTATCTCCTGATGAGGTGCTTTCCTCAGAGCTTCGATTTCTTCGTCGGCTAAGAAGCCCTTGGCCGCGATGAGAAGTCCCAAGTTTTCACGACAGGCTAGATAAGACTTAGGATCACCATAGAGGAGATGGCTGATTCTATCATCGAAGATCTCAATAATATATTGAATCATATAATAACGGTTTTCGTATAGCGCGTTTGGATCAGCTCCTTCGGCAAGGAGATTTTTAATTATTTTTGGAGAGTGATTTTCTATGGCCGCGAATGAAAGAGCATAATCCTTTTCCTCTTGCGACATGTGTTTGATGGTCATGACGACAAGATCATCAGATCCATGTTCGTACACAGTTTCAAGTTTGCAGATGAGCATTGGTATATGAAGGTCAAAGTTTTTGGAAGAATCTTTATGGCGTAAGATTTCTTGTACGATTTCCGTTTCACCTGCGATAAGCGATAGATTTAATGGATTGGTGAAGCTTTCCCAATTCTCGAGATCTACATCGATATGGTCTTCTGGTAGCTGAAGCAGTTGAAGTGCTTCAGCTCTGAATTCCTGTTTTTCTTGTTGTTTAGTCGAATTTTTTAGATTCTCGAGAATCCTCAATAGTTTCTGGCCATTCGCATATCTTTCTGCACCGTTTGCCCTTTGTTGCGAGGGATTCCAAGCTGGGGCGGTTAAACTAAGTTCATCTTCGAACATCCTTGAATTTACATATGCCCCTATACAAGGGGGTATTTGTAAGGCTGTAAAAAATAATAATAGTGCGATGGTTGTCAGATAGAGAGGTGAGCGGTTCATGGTGGATTCTTAGAGTAACGGCTGGTTTGGTTTGAGTGTCATCAGAAATTCATCACAGGGGATGCAAAGAATGTTTTTTTGTTTAAATCGTTCTTTGCCGCGATAAAGCAAGATTCCCTGGGCCACCGGATAGTCGGTTAAAAATTCCTCAAGCGGTTTGGTATCCTGCGAATGAACTTTGGTTGCATTTTTTACTTCGATTGCCCAGAAACCAGAAGGGCCATAGACTACAACATCGACCTCAAGGCCCGATCGTGTTTTCCAAAATGCGACATCATGTTTTTCAGAACTATAATCGTTCCATGCTTTTAGATGTTGGACAACCATGCCTTCAAGTGCGACTCCTTCAATTTCCTCTGTTCGGTCTAGAATACCTTTGGGACGGAGGGCGCGGAAAACACCGGAATCGAATAGGTAGAATTTTGGATGCGTACTTAATTCACGCTTTGCTCGTCGGGTGAAGATTGGGAGTTTGTAGCCCAACAAAAGTTCTTCCAGGATCTCAATATAGTTCTCAACAGTTTTTCGTTTGACCTCACATCCTCGAGAAATGTTGGTGATGTTAAGAATTGATGCGTGAGAAAAGCTGATGATTTCAAGAAAACGCGAAAAGCTTTCAAGGTTCCGAACCAAGCCTTCAGCTTGGATCTCTTCTTTAAGGTACAAACCAACATAGGCCTGGAGTGCATCGATTGGATTGGGTGCGCCAAGAAGTACGGGGAGCATGCCGGTATGCAGTGCAGATTCAAGAGAAAATGCATCGCCGAGCTCGGCCGCCATAAAAGGGTGGAGCTGCCGCTGCAACGCTCGTCCTGCGAGTAGATCGGCCCCGGCCTGTTTAAGTTTACGTGAGCTTGAACCGGTAAGAATAAACTGTGTTGTTTTGTTTTGTTCGATCAATGCATGGACAACACTGAGGAGCGATGGGACTTTTTGAACTTCATCGATAACGACCGTTTTTTTGTCTGGATTGCCGGCAACGAAGTCAAATAATCGTTCGGGACGGGCGCTGAAACTGCGCAGAGTTTCAGGGTTAAGCAGATCTATCCACAAGGCATCTTGATAGGCAGTTTTAACGAGCGTCGACTTGCCGGTTCCGCGAGGACCGAAAAGAAAGAAGCTTTGTGTGGGGGGGGTGAAAAAACGACTGATAAGATTCATCGGCGGCCTTTCTCGAGTTTAAAAACACATTATGGCATCGCTAATGCCACTTTGAGTCTCATTATGGCATTAGCGATGCCACTTTGCAAGAACCGAGCGAAAAAGGCTGCCAGTAAGGACAAAACAGGAATAGGGTATACGCCGCACCTCGTTTAATAGTTAGTGGTTCGGTATGCCCTATTTTATGACTATGCTATTGTTTTCTATGAAATAGATCCATGAGGTCAACGCTAATGCCATTTAAGATTATTACGGTATTATTGCTGTTGTTATTAAAATTAGAGCAATTATTATAGCCGGAGGATGCGGAAGATGAGTGTGCCATAGCAAGCTTTATGGCAGATGAGGGAAGGCCCCTCGAAGTCGCTCTCCAGAGAGCGGCTTCAAACCGCCATAAGCGGCTGTTGTAAAGAGTAATGGTCGTGAGCATTAT
>JBAYHB010000085.1:0-6009 GCA_041666365.1 Candidatus Babeliales bacterium
AATCATGAATATAGATTCCTTTGCGTAAAGTGTTGTTGCATGTATTTTGAAAGTTTAACAGGGTTTGAAATATATGGTTTTATAGAAACTTTGTCAAAAAACGTCTATGAATAGAA
Source organism: Candidatus Babeliales bacterium (assembly GCA_041666365.1). Taxonomy (GTDB): domain Bacteria; phylum Babelota; class Babeliae; order Babelales; family RVW-14; genus JBAYHB01. The sequence goes on from JBAYHB010000085.1 coordinate 117, forward strand.
ATTCAGTTTTCTCTTCATAATAACAAACAAAAACACCTTGTAAATTTTCAAATCGATTTAAAATTTACAAGGTGTTTTTGTTGATTTCCTTACAAACACCATGTAAATTTAGAATGTAGTCACTATTTTACAAGGTAACAAGGAGCCAAAATGAATCCCCTTAAAAGAGATCTCTACCTCAACGAAATCGAAAAGCAATTCCAGGTCCATAGTGTTTGTGGAGTTTTAGGTCCACGCCAGGTTGGAAAAGCAACCTTAGCAAAACAGTTTGCTGAAAATTTCAAGCCGACAGATGTTCACGCATTCGATCTAGAAAATCCCTCAGACTTGGCTCAGCTTGATAATCCGATGCTCTTGTTTTCATCGCTCATGAAAGAAGGTTCTCTTATTATTATTGATGAAATTCAGCGACGCCCAGAGTTGTTTCCCATATTACGAGTCCTCGTTGACAACAAACCAGGAAAAATACTCATTTTGGGAAGTGCTTCACGCGATCTCCTTCGTCAATCTTCTGAATCATTGGCTGGACGTATTGGATATATTGAAGTTGCTCCCTTTTCTTGTGAGGAAACTGCCGACACAGAAAGTCTATGGATACGAGGGGGATTTCCACGTTCTTTATTAGCTGACACCATTGAAAAAAGTTTTATGTGGCGTGAAGCATACATACGCACCTTCTTGGAACAAGATATTCCAAGTTTAGGATTTAATGCTCCGGCGCAACAGGTGTATCGTTTTTGGATGATGCTATGCCACTATCATGGCCAACTATTTAATGCAAGCGAGATTAATCGCTCTCTTGGAATTTCAGATCATATGTCCCGCAAATATCTTGATATTTTATCAGGAACATTCATGATACGCGTCCTGCATCCATGGTTTGAAAACATAAGTAAACGCCAAGTAAAATCCCCCAAGATATATTTTCGCGATAGTGGAATTCTTCACGCCCTCATTGGGCTTCGCGATATGAAACAACTGACAAACTACCCTCGTCTAGGAGCTTTTTGGGAGGGGTTTGCGCTTGAAGAAATTTTGCGTGCATATCGTGCACGACAAGAAGAAAGTTTTTTTTGGGCAACGCAATCTGGCGCAGAACTCGATCTATTGCTTTATAAAAATGGTAAGCGATTGGGATTTGAATTTAAATATAGTGATGCTCCAAAAATTACCCCTTCAATGCGCATAGCCCAAGAAGATCTCAAGCTGGATCATATCTATGTTATACATCCTGGGCACGGAAGCTTTCCGATGGCTGAGAAAATAACCGCGTTTGGATTGAAAATGTTTATTGAATTTAACCAAGCAACTTCATTTGTTTAGAATAGCCCTAAGCCTTTGCGTAGACGTATGCTCAGGAGCAACGTGTTCAAGCTCTTTGAGATAAATCTGTGCAGTTTCTCGATTCCCAATTTTGGTAAAATATCTTCCCATCGTAAAGTTAAACGTTGTCACTTCGTGTATGTGAAAAACATTACGTAAGGGATAAAGTGCCTTAAGACAGTACTTTTGTGCAAAAATTGCCGCAATGGCTTCGACCTCACCAGAATCCATTTTAAATTCTGCGTAGGCACATCGAGCAAAAATGTAATCAGGAAAAAGCGTATAGGCTTCATAAATATATTTTTTCAAGTTTTCACTATCACCCAATGCCTGATATGCACCACCAAGATAATTGTAAAATATTGGTATTTTGGGATACAATTTTATGGCGTTTAAACATTCGAAAACTGCTTTTTGTGGTCTTGAATAAATAAGTTCACAAATATCATTCATACGCGTAATCACCTCAGGAGGATATTCAGTATTTTTTAATGGTTCATATGTTACCTGATAAGTCAAAAGTGTAACACATTGATTGTTTGCTTGATTTTCAGTGAGCTGAAGTCTTTTTTTATAGCAACAAAATTTAAATTTTTCCCCGCTATTACAAGAACATGGATCGTACACAGAATTCATGTTTATTCCTCAATTATTTTGTACCCAATTCATAAGCAATCTAGTTAAGCATTTTATCTATTTAATTTTTTTTAGGCTTTGCAAAGTGATTCAAACGCAGCTCGTTGTTTACGCAAAAAAATGGTTACAACTGCATAAAGCGGCAAAGACCGAATATTTTCATATACCGAATAATTTTGTGTTGAAAACCTAATCCCATATGGAGAAAGAGGGTGATGCTCAAGAAAAACATGCATGCTTTTGAGCGTCGTGCCTTTGCCACTTTTGACCTCAATTGGAATAACATGTTCGTTGTCCTGCACAAGATAATCTATCTCCGCTTCCCCCCCTGTTTTTCGTCGATGCCAATAATAAAGTTCAGCACTGTACATTGGATCAGTATACGCTAACAATTCCTGTCCAACCAACGCTTCAACATGTTCTCCTTTATTAACAAAGCTTGTTTCAGGCTGCAGCAACCAACTTCCCGGTTGCAATCCTAAAATTGCCTGACTCAATCCAACATCAAGAAGGATAACCTTAAAATCATCCAGTTGTTTTTGCGCCCCCAAAGGAATTCCTTGTCCTGCCGTATACCAAACTTTGTGTACAACACTCGCAGTACACAACAAATCAAGTCCTGGAGAGAGTTCGCGTGATCGATAGTTACCCTCAACTTCGCTATACTTAAATTTTTTACCAAGTTGCAGAAAAATAGTCTCAAAAAGAGCTCGTACATGATTCACTTGTTTTTGTCGTGCGTATTTGTAAAAATCTTGCCGATAACTACTGAGTAGTGATTGATGAATCGATGCACAGGCTTGAACATCTTGTGTTTTTTGCCACATAGCAACAACCTCTGGCATCCCACCAAGTGCACTATAATGTGCAAAAAGTCCAATCAGTTTTTCATGAATCACCGCGCTCATCGCTTGATTAAAATCATGATTAAAAACAGCCTCAACAATTCCGCAATACCCAAGTGCAACAAGATATTCAATAAATGACATTGGATGCATGTACAATGATTGAACGCGACCTACCGGCATACCAACCTGTTCAATTGCAAAGCCCAATAGTGAACCAGCCGCAATAACATGCAGTTCTGGCATATTTTCATAAAAATAGCGTAACGCAATGATCACTTGTGGTGCCGCTTGAACTTCATCAAAAAAAAGAAGTATTTTCCCCTCTGCCGACAATTTTACATCAAGGGCTACACACAGATCGCGAAAAATACGCTTTGGATCAAGGTCCTGCTCAAAAATGGAAGCCAGCTTTGGATTACTTTCAAAGTTCACTTCGATAAACGTATCAAATGTTTTTCCTAATCGACGCACGGCATATGTTTTTCCGACTTGGCGAGCACCTTGTAAAATAAGTGATTTGCGATAGGGATTTTCGACCCATGCTTCAAGGTGATAATCAATTAATCTACGCATAATACCTCCTTTTTTGAGTTGGATGGTTAAAACATGCCGGTATTTTAAGCCACAACATGGACATTTTATACCACACCTTTAAGCCAATAATAAAGACATCTCACGATAAAAATAAAAATCAAGAACCATCTGTTGCCAATGAACTTGCATAATTCTTTTGTGATCAATCTCCAACAATCTCTTGCCAATAATCATCGAGTTGATCGCCATACCCATATCCTGATTCGTGGGCTATTTCGATTATTGCTTTAAGTCTTGGCTTATATTCATCAAGAAGTATTGTATTATTTGCTGATTTTAATTTCTTCAGTATCTCCTCAAAGGTATTTTCAAGTATTTCATAGAAATCTTCTCCCATATCTCCACCATAATCACTTGAAAAGTGAGAGCCACATTCTAAAAAAAACACCGTTAATTCTATATAATCAGACAGCGAACCCCCACTTTGGACACATGCATCTATACTGTCTTTTGCAGTCGCTAAGGAAAATGAATGATTAAACGGCGGATACGCTGACTTTTGTATGATTTTTTTATAGGGATGTAATCGTTGTGATCCAATATAAAAGTGATTATTAATTACCTTATTCATATCGTTTTTTCTCAATGCTATTTCTTTTTTGGTTTAGGTTTTATAGAAATCTTTTTTCGCTTAATTTTATCAATAGCCTCTCGTTTTTCAAGCTCAACCTCTATTTCCTCAATGGTCGGCAAGCTACTCTTAAATTCCTTTGGCAAACTCTCCATAAGTTTAGTTTCATAACTTACAACACCTATTGGGTTAAGGTTTTTTCGTAAAGCATATTCAACCGTAAGCTTTCTTTTACTTTTACATAAAAGAATCCCCCCTCCTTGAGCGCTTGTTGTGCCATATCAGATTGAGGCGCAGGTAATACTTTAGAAAAATTGGTAACTGCTTTACCTTGCCGGTTATGCAATTCTGATTTTATCCATGTTTCAAGCATAGTGCGGCTCCAGCCATTTTCAATTGCTTTTTGTGCGTACCATAATCGCTCGTCGTTGTTTTTTAGTTTTTGCATTATAACAACATTATGAAACCATGGGATGTTGAAAAACGGAAGGTCTTCTAATTGTCGCGCAGGCTGCGCGACTTTTTCATAGGCACTATAAAACGCCTGCATTCTAAACACATTTGCCCGAGAAAACCCTCCCAACCCTGGAAATGAAGTTTGTAAGTCCTTAGCAAGACATTCGATAATATTTGAGCCCCAGGAATCTTCCTTTTGCCGTTCAACAATTGTCTTGCCAATGTACCAATACAGCTTAATCAGTTCCTTATTGGCAGACATGGTTGCCTTGATTTGCGCTTCTTGAATCTTCTTTTTTAAATCAAGCAATATTTGCGCATACTCTTTCATTGAAGTTACCGTGGTACTTGTCTTTGTTGGATTCTTTTTCATTACTTTTTTCGCATTCATCATTTCCCCTCAATCCTTTTTTCTATTACTTGTCCGCTCTACAATCCAATCTGATATCACTTTCAAAGCAATAGGAGCAATAGATTCACCGGGCTGCTTGTATTCTGCAATTGAACCGGTTTTGCAAGTTCTCAGCTGATGATTAAGATGCGGCAACTCTATCGTTGTGCAATCACGATTTCCCGCCCGTTCAAGTGCTTTTGCAATAACTGAAAGCGCACTCGCTGGAGTAATCCAATCAAGCGATCCAGTAATTGCAAGCATCGGAATTTTGATTTGTTTAAGCGCATCAACCGATCGATACGAAAGTAAAAAGCGATACCAGGGTGAATTGAATAGAGAAATCATTGCATTGGCATTTGCCTGCGTGATAGTAAAAACAAGCTTGCACGCTTCATTCTTGAGCGCCTCTGATAATTCCGCCCAATAAAACGCGAACGCTTCACGCATAAATGTTTCAGCTCGAGTAATATCCATCTCGCGTCTTGCAATGGTAAGAAACGCTGATCGAACCTTGCGATCCCACTCAATCATTGCTTTACTGGCTCCATCGGCTCGTAATTGTAATGCCATAGCTTCAACAACGGCTGCAACCCCTGTTGTTAAAGCACCTGCCATTGATACGAGAAATGCAACATCTTTTGATTCAGTCGCAACCATCGTAGCAATAAGCCCACCTTCGCTATGGCCAATCAAACCAATTTTTTTATGATCAATTGCTTTGCACGTTTTTAAATATGCAATACCAGCAAACACATCATCAGCTAAATCTTTACTTGTCACCGCTGCATCAAGAGTTCCGGTTGATTTGCCAACGCCACGTTTGTCCACACGAAGGACAGCAATTCCATGATGTATCAAATGATTTGCAAGAACCAAAAATAATTTATGTCCACAAATATCATAATCACGATCATTGCGCCCCATACCAGAAATGAGTAACACAACGGGAAATGGGCCTTCGCCTTGCGGCGTTGTTAATGTTCCTGCAAGCGTTACCTTGGCAATTTTATTTTCATACGTTACTTCTTGTTCTTTATAATTCATTTTCTTATTCTTTCTTTAAAAATCAGG
>JBAYHB010000086.1:0-5803 GCA_041666365.1 Candidatus Babeliales bacterium
AGCCTTGTATGTTTTCCCCAAGATAGCGAATATCTTTGACGTCGAATTGCTTTTCTTGTCCAGGCTTACAGCTACACGCAACCCATTGCTCGCGTTGCTGATCAAACTGACCAAGGTAGACAACATCATGCCCCTCAAGGTCCATCAATAAAACGGCCCCAGGTTCTGTAATCCCGGTCAGATAATAGAATGAATTCTCCTGCCGAAACATTGTTCGATCGTTTTCAAACCCTGCAAACAGTACAATCGTCCCTTGATCAACTGAGTAGCGAACCTTTATCATTTCAATCAAACGATTGCGTCGCTGTTTATATAATGCATACGATGCTGCTTTTTGAGCCATCTTTAACTCCTCTTTTTAAAAAGTTGCTCTACTCATCCGATGGTAGTACACGGATACTTGATAAAGCAATAAAACGTTTTGTTACGTCCGTTTGGATTCGACTTCGCTATGCTCCGCTCACCACGAACGGTGATTACATATCCGTTCGCCCTGAGCGAATCGAGCCTTGGGCGAGAGAAGTCGAATGGGTACGAACAATTTCAAATGCATTTTGGGCAACAATCTCTTCAGGCGCTGATGCATCAAGTTTTATAACCTGCGGATACTTGGCACAACAATAATTGAAGCCTTCAATCACGCGCGCCCAAAAATCAGCCTGTTCACGTTCAAACGATGTTTTAGCTTCATTACGCTTTTCAATGCGCCCGAGAGCAAGAGCAGGATCAATCTCTAAATAAAAAATGATATCAGGTGTTACGCCATTAATCGCCCAATCATTGATAGTGGTTATCACACCACAATCAAGTCCTCTTCCAAAACCTTGATACGCAATTGAAGAAATAAACGAGCGATCTGAAATAACAATCTTGCCTTGTTTGAGATCCGGGGCAACAACAGAACGAATGTGTTGCGCGCGATCTGCTGCAAATAATAAAAATTCTGCCTCATCACAAATGATCGCTTTGTTATCGTGAACGAGTCCTCGCAGCGTTTTCCCTAATTCTGTACCGCCGGGTTCTTTGGTGACAACAATCTCTGTTGTCACCCCCGATTGAATTAACGCTGCAAGATGCTTGATGAGAGCGCTTTTGCCGCTTCCATCAATCCCTTCGATCGCTATATAAAATCCTTTTTTATGCACGATCATAAGTAGCCTCGCTGTAAAAATACCCGTTCATGGATTCGAGACGCCCCAGGGGCTCCTCACCACGAACGGATTTTGTCATGCAATTTTCTCCCATTTGTTTAGTTCGATAGAGTCTCACCAACGTTCGTGGTGAGGAGGCACATCGTGCCGTCTCGAACCATGAACAATTTTTACTAGACATGACACGATCCACTCTTAGTATCATGAGCTGCAACTGTCATCATAGAGATGCTATTGAGGGCGTCACAAACATAATCGATTTCACTATCTTCAAGTTCTGGCCAGACTGGCAGTGCGAGAATTGTTTGTGTTAAGCGCTGAGCTATCGGACATGCATTAACAAGCGCCTGATGATTCGATAAAAATGGAATTTCGGTTAAAGCTTTTGGATAGAAAACACGTGTTTGAATACCTGCAGCAGCCAAGGATTGTTCAACCTTTTCTCGGGTTACGCATCCGGACACATCAACAACTTGTACCATGTATTGATGATAGGTGTGCTTTCCAAAGATCTCTTGAGGTAATTTTAAAAATGGAAGATTTGAAAGTTTTTGGTTGTAGCGTGCTGCAATATCACGGCGACGTTGGTTATAGTCATCAACAAAATCAAGTTTTACACTCAAAATAGCCGCTTGCAGGGCATCAAGGCGACTGTTGATACCGAGCTCCAAATAATCATAATGTGATTTGCGACCATGGTTACGCAGCTGTAAAATACGTTCGGCAAGAACTGGATCATTGGTCATGCAACAACCTCCGTCACCAAACGCACCTAAATTTTTAGTTGGATAAAAAGAGAAGATTGAAACGGTTGCAAGTGCTGCAGTTTTTTTTCCTTTAAATTCTGTTCCTATCGATTGAGCACAATCCGCAAGTACCCACAACCCCCACTCTTTAGCAAGTTTTCCAAGTTTGTCATAATCGGCGCTGTGGCCAAACAAATCAACTGCAACTATTCCTTTGATTACAAACCCAGTTGTTCTGTGCACCGCGTGACCATCTTTCAACACTGCGTGCTGCGCCAACCAGATTTCAATTTTTTCGACATCAATCGTATAGGTTATAGGATCAACATCAATAAAAACGGGATGGGCACGATGAGCAGCAATTTCACTGCTTGATGCTATAAACGAAAATGCTGTCGTCAATACAATAGTATCTTGCTCTACTCCCAATGCTTTGAGTGCAATCCACAATGCGTCGGTACCTGAGTTACAGGCAATAACATGATTGACGTTAACATATGCTGCGCATTTTTTTTCAAACGCATCAACAAATGGCCCGCCAATAAATTGCTGGCTTTGAATAACCTCCTGCATTGCTTGCATAATAAGCGGTTCTATTTTTTTTATTTGACGTTCAAGTGAAAAAAACGGAATAGTCAGTGCGTGCATAAAACTCCTTATCTTTTTATTACTCCATTTCAAAAAAATCTGTAGTTACCTTAACGATGAATGAAATTTTGTAAAGCAGATCGATTCGATTGTACGTCCGATCAAAACAGCAGTGCACCCTGTTCTCAGATCGCTTCCAAGCAGCATCAGGAGGATATGATGTTGATTCTATGCGCTAATTTTCATGATTATCTTTTTTTCTTTACATTGGGTCCATAGTTTTTCTACCTTCTTTGCATAGTTGAAATCGTTTTTTATTAAATTTAAAAAAAAATAAAAATAGTGTGGAAGGAGGGTAGCAACAAGGAGTACGTAGTAACCAATAATAAAATCTTATTGTGGTAGTCTGTTTATCTCGAAAAGGGAGAACAATGAAGAATAAAATAATTATGCGAATACTTGTACACGCGGTGCTCCTATGCCTGCCTTTTGCAAGTATCAAAGCTGTCGATTGGGTTCCTGTCGGGGCTTCAGTTGCAACCTCTGCAGATGGTGACACATGGGCCTACTCCGATGCAGATGCATTGGTGTATGAACATGGAGACCAAGTCAGCCCGGATATAGGCAATACGGATCATTATCCAGACCGAACCTATAATATAACCTTTGCTGCAAGTGCTGACGATTATACATTAAATATTTATGGCACGCTCTATGATGATGCACCAAGCAATGGCGGCTCACAGGTACTCAATGGAAGTACACCATATCCATGTCCACTAAAAATCGACAAGGACGTTACCATCGATGCAAGCAATCACAATGCTACTGTCAACATCATGGAAGATGTCGTTATCGAGCCATACCTGGCAACGCCTGCAAGTCCTGCTGACGAATCGGGATATTCACAGATTTATTTCAACTCTGGCACTAATAAAACAATCACCGTCAACGTCGACTACAACCTTACCTTCCAAGGAAAAACGGTTGACACCACCACCTATCAAGATTTAATAGTCACCTTTAAGGGCACAGGTAAAACAATATTTGCAATGGCCGATGGCACAACTATCCAATTCACAGGACAAGTTGATACCACGGGTGGCGTTTCTGTTGATCCAGTAACAGGGCTTCTTAACAACTGGACAGACTTCCCATCTAATGCCGGCGGAACAAAAGTCTTTGTTACGATGGATCAAACAAAGGCACAAGTCGATGCAAACAAACACAAGCTCGTTTTTCAGCGTAAAACCTACACCCCTGAAGTACAACGCACTATGGTCTACGTCGGCCCAAACTCAACATTCACCTATCTTTCAGATAACACAACAGGAGCTGCAAGCGTAAGCTATACTGGAGGGTACGCTTCAGTCGCATTCGACCCAACAAATCCAGATACGGTATCGCACAGTGGTAGTGGCCGCATGATTCTCTTCATCAAAGGCGCCTACGACCTTGATACTAATCCCCTTGTAACAGATGCAAGCGATGTCACAAGCGATAATCCTGACTTTCTTAAGATCAATCATAGATATCCTTTCAATGATGGTGCTGTCGTTGTTGCTGGTCATTACGTACGAAGTTTTTCAGCGGGAGACATCAGCGGAAGTGGTAACTTGGTAAGTGAAGTTCCCACTCCAACATACGACTTTTCAATTCCAGCAGGAATTGGCGCTATCTTACGTGTTATTGATGACAAAGCATATACAAGAAAGCCTGCCGGTGATTATGACCCAAGCCTCGAATCAAGACGAGGCCTTTTAGTTATCAATGACTGTCAAAACCTGAGTAAACTTCTCTCTGATCCTTATTGGGATCTATATGGCTCGAGAAGTATTATGGGCCAATCATTTGCCGTCGCAAATCCTGCTAACAACCTGACAAACGTTCGCAAGGGATTCGTTGTCGGCGTTAATGGAATGATTGATATTTACCATAATTGCTTCATGGATTACACAGCTGGTTCAGTCAATCAACATGATCTCATGGCGGAATATGACTACAGCGACCCATCGTTGCTAAAGAAACATAACCCTGCTGCACTCGTTATGGATGGCATAGATCCATCCCTTTTTGTCGATGGAAATCCACTTAATGGAAACGCAATCTGTGAATTTGACGCCGCAAATCCATTCACGCATGACAATCCAGTTAAAGCGACCATAAATCTTCGCGGAACAGGCATTCTTTATTTAAAAGCATCTGCCGCATCGAATGACCGCATGGGCTATATCTACAACTTCTGGACGAACCCTGTAGACCCTGCTGAAGCAGAAACTGAAACCGGCGGGACAGGAAGAGTTCTTGCTATCGATCCGGTGATGGACCCAGCAATCGATTATACAACAGCCCTTTCTGTTGCAAGCGATTGCACGTATGACGGATATTTGTTGAGTGGAAACGATTACACAAATCCATCAGGCGAAGGCATCCATGTCCTTGATGTTGAAGGCCCTGCAAGTGTCGTCTCCATAAGCAATAACATCACCGACCGTACGTATGCTTCAACCGTGGTGAGCTCTGGCGTACTCAATGCTGCAACAATTCTGCTCGATTACACCGGATCTGAAATACTTGCTGACGGAACAGCTCTTACCCGACCTCTTTTGACTGGTGCTAGCAACGTTTATACCCGTTATAATTCTCCTGGTTTCTTCTTCAATAACTTCTTGGAAATGTATAACTCAATTTTGCGCCATTCAGATGCAACCAAGTACGTTGATGGGATACCTAATCTCTCAGAACCGGCAATCACTGGTGGCGAGCGTTTATATTTCGCACAAGAATATTGGGGCAGCGGAACAAGCAACGTAGAGAGCGACCCCGACCGCTACCGATTTCCTGAATTACGCTTTTTTAGCACAGCGCTCCATTTATGGGAATCTCTCAACGTTTCAGGAATACGCTGGGTTGTTATGGACACCCCAGGAAGCATAACGTCAACCGATAATAATCTCTCTATCATAAAGTTCTTTGATCATGGAGATCAACTTGATACAGCATTAACAGGTTTCGGTCGTGTCTTTATGTTTGGTAGTTCACTCAATCTGATGGCTGATGACCTGGATGCAAATGGAGCAGCTCAAACCGCGTCAAGTAACTATGTTACTGAAAGTGCTTACTTTAACGTCTTTAAACACAATGCTCCACCAACCGATGACTCTAGTCCTTCTACGGTGACGCTTTCAATTCAGAACGGCAATCAATTCCCATCAAGTGTACTTTCAAGTCACTACGACCTGCAACGCGCTCAACACCTCTTCATGTTCTCCGTTCCTAATGCCACAGATGCTTCGGTAAACATGCGTATCGGCTGGC
>JBAYHB010000087.1:0-5657 GCA_041666365.1 Candidatus Babeliales bacterium
AGCACCCATACCAAACAAGCATGGATACTTATCATTAAATGTATAGGTATAGCCAAGCCCACCAAAAATTTTATTGGTGAGATAGGCTGGCGTTTTTGCCGCGTTAACATCAAAATCTGCTGTGGTAATAAGATGATTGTTAACTAACTGGCTCAATGTTATTCCCGCTGACGTATCAACATCCGATGCTGCAATACCGTACACATTATCCTGCCACGTTCCATGCTTGAGCTTGATTGACTCTTTATCTTTATAAAAGAGGTTGTACCCTAGGTCGATAACAAATTGGCCACTCTTAAGCGAAAGATCGAGGACCGCATCGAGGCTGTTGCCTGGCTTAACGGCAAGCTTCTGCGTCAAAAGATTGGCCGCTGGAATAAGTGGCGTGTAAGCAGCAGCTCCATTTTGAGCAAGTAGCGCATAATGAAGAAGTACCGGGCGATCCATAACTGCCGAAAAATTATCCGGCTTAAGTGAAAGCGTACGATGTTCTGTCCCTTCAAACAGGTAACGATAATTTGCAAAGGCCATAAGCGTTAGATCACTCGAGCCTTTCTCCCACAGACGCGCTCCGGTATCAAAACCAAATCCTAATCCAGCATGGGCTCCGTTACCAGTCAAAGGCTCAAATAACCACTTACCCTTTGGCTTGTTGCTTGTAGGAAGCGTTACGCCAAGATTAAGAAAGACATGCGCGGCTTCTGTGTGATAACATTTGTACCCAAACTGTACATCAAGGTCAGACAGGCCTGTATACCGACGCCCGCCATCAATTTTTGCGTGGGTTAAAGGAACTTGCAAATCTGCATCATCCATTGCCTGGCACACATCAACGCCGCCTTTAAAATAATCGGACAAGGAGTACTCTGCCGTAACAGTACCTGAGCCATTTTTCATCTGCGCAGGCTGTTGGCTGGTAATGCGCATACGCATCGTATTACGCACACTCACAACAGGCAAACTTGCTTTGATATAACAACAATCACAAAATTCCCCAATGACATCTAAGCGATCTCCCAAAATTTCTTGTTTGGGACTAAATGAAACGATACCGGTAAGGGGATGAACCGTTTCAGCGTCACTGATTACTGCATAATCATGAATGATGTAATCACTGTAGACCTCTGAATCATTCGTCGTACCAATAAGGGGTTCAGGGCCAACAATAAAACTGTTGCTCCCGTTACCTATCCCAAAGTACTTGCCCAACTCTTTACCATGTACTGAAGCCTGGTATATATCCCCCCATTGAAGATGCCACTTTTGTTCACTTTTTACTGCGGGGTAGATAAGTCGGTGCCAGCTTGTTGATTCAAACGCCAAATTTTGACCCGGGCTGCGCGGCATAAGAAATGTTTTTTGTGTATACGTTTTGGCCAATGCCAGGTTGAAAGCACCAAAGATACACCCAATAAGAAATAATGAACGTATCGAAACCATTATGCTCCTTCTCATTTTTCTCCACAAATTATGTCACAACTTTGGTTTGACTTTAAAAGATGAGTCTTTAAAAATGCAACAATTTTGTTTTTTAAACTCTTCCTGCTCAGCATTCCTTTTTCTTCATTTTTAATTAGACTAGAACAACACTCCACGATAGACATTTCCGTATAGATAATGATAGGTAACATATTCAGAAGGTAGCTCATGAGCCAAACACATGATGAGACTAAAGATATAGTCAAACAAACGACAACAGAAACAACTGAAACACCAACAACTGCCGACAGCACTGTCCGCTCACAACTTTCAGACGAGCTAAAACAACAGGGCAAGCATACACTCACCGAACTCTTACTGCTTATCGAAGAACTTCGTCACAAGAAAGCCGAAGTCGCCGAGCAACTCAAAGTCATGAAAGAAACTTTGACCAAAATTGCAGCTCGGGGTGGCATAACCTTTGATGCCGAGCAATTTAAAAAAAATGAAGCTCAAGTTGCTGAGTATTCACAAACACTTTCCAGCGTCACAGAACAACTGAGTAGCGAACTGTACTTGCTTTCATTTTTTGTTGCACCAGAAATGCTTGATCAAACGAGTGAGATTTTCAAACAAATCAACGATGCAGCGATACAAAATGGCACCGTTCATGCAACAATTGTCTCTGGTAAAATTCCTATGCTCAAACAATTTGCCAAACGTATCAAGCGTGATGTTGCCGTGAGCCATTCACGCTACTGCTATTCATTTGATGCCCAGATGCAGCAACTGTTCTCTATTCAACGAGCTCTTGCGGACAAAACAAAAATCTAGATCTTGCCTGCTGATTAGCGCTAATTTCAGCACGCCAGTCAGGAGTTCCAACTAACAAATCAATCATATGACGCTTCCCCGAGTTGGTCCACTCAGACTGCTCGGGGTACATTTCAAATAACGTTTCCAAAATTGTACGGCCAACTTTGGTTGGATTAACGTTACGAGCATCAATAATATGAACAAAAACGCCATGGCACACCGTCCCACCATGCTTGGGATTTTCTGCCTTACCTTTAATAGTTTGTGGAGTAAATGAAATTGATTCAAAATAAATACCTGAACATTTCTTATTGTTGAGTGCTTGAGCAAGTGCTTTACCATCAACCCATGGCGCCCCAATCTGTTGAAATGGATACGCCGTACCCCGCCCTTCAGAATAATTAGTCCCTTCAATAAAGACCGTCATAGGATACACGTACACAGCCTCCAACGTCGCTAAATTTGGCGACGTTGGAACAAATTGCTCATGAAAATAACAATCGCTCCCCTGCTGGTTGGCAAGCTCAAGAACAGTCAGGCGTGCTCCGATGGATTTATTAATTTCTTTAGCAAGTTGACCGATCGTTGAGCCATATAAAAATTTTGTATACACCTTGCCAACAAATGATTCACACATCGGATCAAGCATAGGACCTGACGCATCCCAAAAACCAATCGGGTTGGGGCGATCAAGTACCAGGACTTCAAGGTCTTGCTTTTGTGCCTCTTCAAGCATTTGTAGGAGTGTACTGAGATAGGTGTAACACCGTACGCCAACATCCTGAAGATCAATAACGAGCAGGTCAAGCCCCTTGAGCATTTCAGCCGATGGCTGTCTGTTCGCGCCATGGAGCGAATAGACAGGGCATCCCCACGTACTTACCATTTCCGATGAAATAGTCGCGCCATCAGAATGCATTCCCTGCAAGCCATGCTCGGGACTAAACAACGCAACCAAGCGTGTTTGATCATTTTGTTGTCGCGCCCAAGGGTAGAGGACATCAGGAAGAAATTTTTGTTGCCCACGCATCATCACGCAACTTGCTTTGTGGCACAACAGCCCAAAGCGCTTATCTTTCAAATAACACTCAGGATGCCATGCAAGCTTCTGTGCGCCCGTAATAGTTTGACCGGTTGATAACCAGTAGAGTGCGGCATCAATCATAGGATTATGAAATGAACCAAGCTGTACGTGTGTAGCCTTGGGAAATGCTGCCTGCTCTGATGGATGGCCCAAGGAAAAAAGAGTAACGCGTTTGGGGTCAATCTTTCTTTCAACTGCCTCAAGCCACATTGTTTGAACTTCATTCCACCCCCCATTACCAAAAAAGAATGTTTGCAGCACAATATCATCATGCCTACCACTTTTTCTAAGAATCTGTTCAAGCTGAGCAACACTCTGGTCATCACAAGGGTTCAGAACATGCTCGTTGACCGTTCGGCCGGTCATAAAGGTTAATGTACGTGACAAATAACTTTTACGTTCTTGATCAATGAACCATTGCTCGGACGGTCTAATCTTTGGTAGATCAACGGTAATCAGATGGACCTCAGCCTTGCCGCCCCTTGAAAACAACCGATTGCGCCTGTTCGTTATGGCTACCGCAGCTCTGGCAAGCTTTTCGCCCAGTATTTCTGGATCAAATTTATATGTCGTTCGCTCAGAACTGACCACGCCCCCAAACAGCTTTTCTTTCAACTGTGCGGCCTCGAGTGCCCACTGCTTGCATAACTCCTTGATAGCAGGCTTTTGTTCTTGTACGCAGCGAATTGCATTAAGCAACTCAAGCTCTTCCTGCATCGTTCCCGTATAAATAATAAGGTGATACCCAGCCTGCAACGAAGTAATTACCCTCCCCTCGGGGGGTAGAGCATTCTTTACACCTTTCATTGAAAAATCATCGGTAATGCACAGGACATCAGGATTTGCCTGCTTAAGCATCTCAATAGCCTTTTTAGAAAGTGTTGCAGGAACGTTATCACACTGGGCACATTGAAGATGCCCGCTCATAACGCAAGGCAGCCCCGCTTTAAGTGCCGTAAAAAATGGCTGTGTTTGGCGTTTAAATACACCATCGTCAAGCGCTACGGTCACCCCTTCAAGGTGGGTGTCGCCAACGCCAAGCCCCAGTCCGGGAAAATGTTTGATTACCGGCACCACTCCCTGGGAAAGTAATCCGTGAGCAAATGCAATCGCATCGCTGGCCACTATATCTGGATCATCAGAAAAACAACGGGTTGCCAAGGTAGGAATATCTTTATTAAAAAGATCGGCACTCGGCGCTAAATCACAATTAACATAGATATCGTGCAGCTGCTTACCGACATTCATGCCCTCGCAAAAACAGGGGGTGCGGCCCCCGCGGGCCGAGGCATACGGACTTGGAACTGAAATAAATCCGCCTTCTTCATGCATGCGTGAAACAATCCCCCCTTCCCAATCAACAGCCACGATAAGCGGCGGGATGCCAATTTTTGCCGCAGTCTTTTGCAACTGCTCGACAAGCTTTTTTGTTTTTTTGCGATCACTACAATGTGCAGGCCGTAACATTACGCCTGATGGCCTACATTGCTCTAGCCACTCATTAAGTTCCTTAGTAGTCTTGCCCTCCGGTAGCGCCAGGATGAAATGCTGCCCAACACTGTAAGGCGCAGGTGGTTCTTGCACACCAAGCGCATAGCACCAGGCAAACGCCACCACTGCAACCGCGATCCCATACTTTTTCATGCTCTCTCCTTTTTTAAACCTAATCATGCTACTCCACCACTCTAAAAAATAGCCACTGCCTGGAGCAAGTAATTATTTTTTTACTCTTTTACCACTTCCCATTCTTAAATAAATTGGCACCCAATCCCTCGACTTATTTCAACTTGAAACATTTGACTGCGCATCTGATGGGAACATTTGGTTGGCGTGGCCTTGACAAACGTGGAGTTATAGGGCAGACTTATTTCCAGTTGTATTTGCATCCCATGTGGGTGGAGGTTAGGAAATCCATGAAAGGGATTTATATGAAGATGACAAAGAAATTGAGGCTCACACTCGTGCTTGTCGCCGGTTGTGTGGGAAACGGGTGGGGCATGATGAACATAGATAGCAACAAATTTGGCGAAATAGAACGACAAATGCCGGATTTAGATCGAATAAACACTATCGATGGGAAACGGACCGCTGCTGTTGAATATGCGGTGTCTCTTCATGAGATTGCTGATGAAGATAAGCAGCAGCTTAGGCAGGCACTTGCAAAACCAAGAATGGTTAATATTACGCCTATCATCGAAAAAGTTATTCAAAAACACAATAGAGTTTATGCACAATAATTTTTTTTAAAAAGACGGGCCTCCACTTGACTATATTCGCCTAAGCAAAATTCACGAAATTATACAAAGCAGCAACATCTCGAAAAACCTTATTGAATCGA
>JBAYHB010000088.1:0-5643 GCA_041666365.1 Candidatus Babeliales bacterium
GTGAAGTTGGGGATAGGATTAAATATGGCACAAAAATGTCTGGTGTTGCAAAAAGGATAGATCACGTACGAAATAATCCATTGATTCAAGAAGAAGCGCTCAGATTTTTTACTCAGGGGCGGCTTGAGGAATTCGATGCCCTTGTAGGTGAACAAGCGTGCCAACTACGCGCCATGATAATAACCACGATGTATGAGGACCATGTCCAGCAGATCAAAGATGGAACCTTTACGTTGGATATACTTTCTCAAGATGTCTGCACGTTTTTGCTCCTTGTTTATTTTCTTACAAAATTTAAGCAACCACTACCGGTTGGCCAAAAACAAAGTTTAGATATTCAAGCAATACAGATGTTTTTGGGCCTCAGCTTGAAGGGTACAAACAATGTTATTGGGGCTGCGCGCACGTGGGTTGCTGACTATTCGGTTAAACATCTCAATTTTTTGCTTGAGACGAAGCTAAGCCATCTCAAAGAACTTGCTCCGCTTGCTCGACAAACATACTCGCTTCATTATCGACGCATGGTAGGCTGCTATCTCTCGCTCGTCTTTCTTTATTATGAGGCATTTGCAAGTAACCGGCCGATAGTTATCAAGATTATCGGCAAGCTAAACGAAGAAAAAATCCCTGTCACCATCGTGTATACCCCGAGCATTCAACACCCCTATGGCTACCAGCTCATGCCGGCGCAAGCGTTTTCTGACTACCAAGATAGATCTGTTATTGTTCTGGAGGGCGATAGCGGGTGCGGTGGTGATGAACTGATACAAAAAATTGCGGCGCACCCTCTTGGCCTTTTACGTGTTATCCGTGCCAATGGTGCTCAGCATGCACAATTTCCCGGTTTGAATACCGTTTCGTATGACTTTAGCAAGACACCGGTGTTTGGCCAAGGATATTGGGAGGCGCTAGAGATCGCCCATAAAGAGGGATATAGTCTTGAAAATCCCTCGACGTTTTTAATTCGACATATTTATGGTAATTTGCTGAGGCACGAGGTTACAGCAGATTAAATCGCTTGAGGAAGCACTACAGTCAGGAAGGTTTTATGAAACGAATAACACAGAAAATTAAAGCCATTATTTTTGATATGGATGGAACAATTATTGATTCAGAAGGAATTTGGGAGCAGGCGAAGAGCAAGGCGCTTGCTGACTTTGACATACAATACGATTTGCCCGAGCACCAGGTATTTTTTACATCACTTATTGGTTTAAGCCCCCAGCAGACGGAAGGCATTACTAAAGATTTTTTTGGACTTGCGCTGCCAGAAGGGGCATTGACTGAGGCGACCGGTGTTCATGCAAATAAACTTTTTATGCAAGAGGTTGCCTTTATTAAGGGGTTTGAACTTTTTCATCAACGACTTCAAGAACTTCAAGTTCCTACAGGGCTTGCAACAAATTGTGATCTGAACAATCTGTCTACCATCGTGGAAAAGGTAAATATGACGCGCTTTTTTGGCAGTCATATCTATGCGGCAGCACATGTTGACTACAAACATAAGCCTGATCCGGCAGTTTTTTTGCATACGGCCCAGCAACTTGGGGTTGATCCGTCGGCATGTGTTGTGTTTGAAGATTCAAATTTTGGGTTTCAGGCGGCAAAGGCTGCTGGCATGAAGTGTGTAGCCATTAAAAGCAGCGGAAACGGGCAGAATCTTGATATGGTGACTACGGCGATTAGTGATTATTCTGAAGCAGAAAAAGCCCTTGTGCATGTGTGTGAAAGTTGGTAACGTAGCCAATCAAATGATTGATGTAGGGAAAAAACAACTATAAATGGGGATAAAAATGATTGAAGTAGAAATAAAAGTTCAAGTGACAGACGAACAAAAAGAAAAATTACTTTGTGGCGCGACATTGCTCTCAGACGAAGTTTTTATCGATACATATTATGACTCTGATGACTATTCTTTGACTACAAAAGGGTTTTGGTTGAGAAAGAGAAATGATGTTTTTGAGCTCAAGGCGCCAGCGACTGAGTCTGGTGGATTCAACATGCATAAAAATATTCCCATGCATGAATTTACTAACCAAGACGATATTGCCCAGCGATTGAACTTGCCGGGTACCTACACAACATCTTTCTTGGGCGCAATAATAGAGGCCGGCTGTAACCCTCTGTATCAATTCACCAACACGCGATCGTCATACAAAAAAAATAAATTTACCATAGATTTTGATCAGGCTGATTTTGGTGATTTGATCTATAACCTTTGCGAGATTGAGACTTTTGTTGAGAGTAAAGATCAATCGCAAGCAGCGCTAGATGAGTTATATGCGTTTGCCGGTCAATTTGGTATATCGACGGCCAAAGCAGAAGGCAAGCTTGGGTACTACATAAAATGTAGAAATCCTGAGCATTATCAGGCGCTTAAACAGGCTAGCGAAAACTAGTGGGACAAAAATTTCGAATGCGCTCTATGTCTGTATAAAAATATGATGTGATAAAAAAATAACGTGAGAGAATTATGAAGAATAAAAATTACTTGCGATGTTTGTTGCCGCTGATCATGGGGCTTATCTTTTTTGGTGGGTGTGGGAAGCAACGCCCCCTAACATTAGAAGAGACTGAGACCGTAATTTGTAAGGCTAAGCAGGTTGAACAGGTGGTGGCAGAAAAATATCGGCAAGAGTTGCGTATGGTACGAGCCGCCGTGCCGTTTGAGAAGATACAAATTAAACTGAGCGGGCTTGTTGGTATGATGCAATTTAAAAAACGCTTTATAGATTTCATCGATGGTCGCAATGGTCCCGACAAAGTCCCTTTTCACTTTTATCAGCGAGTTATCGCGGATGATATCGATAACCTTAAAACGATCAATAGCCAGTTAAAGAGAACGTACGTACAAGATGCTACACTTGTTAGCGAGAACATAAAAAAACTGCTGGCAGATCTTTCAGTTCTAAATCTTTATGTCCTTCGTCACAGTGAATACCGTGCAGAAGAGCGTTATATGCAGATGTTGTTTAATAGATAAAGAGCATGGTATGTATCAAAATATCACGTATGGTTGAAGATGGTTGGAGTAGGATAATAACAGTAGTAATGAGGTGTGTCATGGTAAAGTGTATCTTAAAATTATTGCGGCTGGTGATAGATATCGTAGGGTTTATGGTAGTTGTAGGTGGCATAATTTTTTTAGTTGCAAAGGCAACACATAGACCGAAAAATCTATCAGCTTTCATTAACTGTTCCGGTGCTTTTTTAAAGAAAAGCCTTGAAAAAGATTCGTTTGAGTATCAGGGAGAACCAGGCAAAATTGAAAAATTTTTGGTACATGTAAAACTCTTATTCAGAGAAGCCGGCGGTTCTACTGAAGGCGACTCAGGAGTATCTGACAGAATCTTTGGGATGCACCTACTCTTTCCTGATTATGCGATGCTCCATTCACTTGTTGATGAAATTTTTATCCACAAGATTTATGCATTTACATCCAAGCGGCCTGACCCATTTATTATTGATGCGGGAAGTAATATTGGTATGAGCATTTTGTTTTTTAAGAAGATGTACCCGCAGGCAATAATCATGGGATTTGAGCCAAGCAAAAGAAACTTTTATATGTTAGAAAAAAATATAAAAGATAATGGGCTCTTTGGAGTAAGAGTTTTTAATAAAGCCCTTACCAATGACAGCGCGACAAAAGAAATCACATTATATAACGCTGGCACAACGTGTGGAACTTTGTGCAAAACTGGTCCTACCTCTCGCTATGAAGTTGTCCAAACGGCACTTCTTTCAAGCTATATCAACCAGCCTGTTGATCTTTTAAAAATGGATATAGAAGGTGCGGAATATGATGTATTTCAAGATTTATTTGATAATGATAAGTTACAATTTGTTGACCAGATAATCATGGAATATCACAATCCACAGGGCAAGATATCAAAGCTCTTCGATATGTTTGATAAATCAGGCTTTACCTATGAAATCAAAAAAGAAATTATCTTTGCCTATAAACCTTTGCGATAGATCGTTGCCCCAATGTTGTCAGGCTCCATGCAACAACCGTACAAAAAATAACGACACCCCAATCGCTTAGCGCCAGTGGCACGGTTTGAAGCAGCTTATTTCCAATCTTTGTATAAAGAACTCCTAAGTGGACGAAGAATGATGCCACAAAAGCTCCGACAAGCCATTTATTTGAAAAGAATGAAAGATTATATTCACTTCTCACTGTTTGTGCTCGGACAAGTTCAAGCGTGATAAGGATCGTCAGCGCCATGGTATAGCCGAGCGCCATGCTTTTTTGGAGGCCATACCAACCGCCACCGACCGTAACGATGGCTATGCAGATGCTTACTAAGAGACTTTGAATGGCTCTGAGGCGGGAGAATATTGGTTCTGTCCTCGGCCGCGGCATGCGCGTCATGATTGAATCATTTGTTTTATCTACGGATAATGCAAGGGCTGGGATTCCATCGGTGATTAAATTTACCCAAATTAATTGTATTGGTAAGAGCCCAACGAAAAGCTGCCCACTGTGCTCGCCAAGGTGGAGGAACATCGTGAAAAACACCACCAAAAGTTCGGCCATGTTAGCAGAAATTAAATAACAAACGCTCTTAACAATATTTTCATAGATACCTCGGCCATAGCGAATGGCTTTGATAATTGAGGCGAAATTATCGTCGGTAATGATAATATCAGCAACCTCTTTGGTGACATCGGTTCCCGTGATACCCATTGCAATACCAATGTCGGCTGCTTTAACTGCTGGCGCATCATTAACGCCATCTCCGGTCATTGCTACAACCAAACCGTTTGTTTTAAATGCTTTTACCAAGCGGACCTTGTGTTGGGCAAGAACGCGTGCATAGACTGAAACATTGCTCACTTCTTGCGCAAGCTGGCGGTCGCTCATCTTTTCAAGGTCGTTACCATCAAGCGCGCGGGCATTTTTTTCAACGATCCCCAAATCGCTGGCAATTTTTAGCGCAGTTTCTTTGTGATCACCCGTAATCATAACAATCCGAATGCCGGCACTTTTGCATTCTTTGATCGCCTGAAACACTTCCGGACGTGGGGCATCTGCAAGTGCAAAGAAACCTGTAAAGATCAAATCTGATTCGAGAGTGTTATCCGTCATTCCAGCATCGGGGTCAACCTTTTTATAGGCGACAGCAATGAGACGTAAGCCTTGTCGTGCCAATTCATGCATGGCCGCCTCAATATCTTGTATATCCTGTGGCGAAAGGCGATCGATAGTACCTTTATTCTGTAAAAAAGCCGACTGCTTTAGTACGATATCCGGCGCGCCTTTAACACAGACGATTCCCTCGTTACCGTTGGCGCGCAGCACACTCATTGTTTTATGTTGAGCATCAAAAGGTTTTTCCCAGACAAATTGATAGTGCTTTTCCAGCTTTTCTTTCTCAATACCAGCTTTCCGAGCAGCGACAATAAGTGCCGCCTCGGTTGGATCACCTGTAATTGTCCAGGCATTAGTATGTTTTTGTATCGTGGCATTGTTGCACAAGGATCCAATCTTCAGCGTCATTCCTAAGTTGCTGTCAGCCGTAACCGTGTAGTCTGTTTGCCCATCATAAAAAGTACCCGTAGGGTCATAGCCAGCGCCTGAGATTGAGAAAACTTTATGTCCTGCCCAAACATATTGAGCGGTCATTTCATTTTTTGTCA
>JBAYHB010000089.1:0-5550 GCA_041666365.1 Candidatus Babeliales bacterium
AATAAGGTCCTTTGTCTGCAGCTGCCTGCTTCGGTTGGTCTTTTTTTTGATCTATTCCTATGCGTAATGTAGAGCAAGGAACACATTTCCCGTCTTTTGTGCATTCGGTAGAGACAAATTGTGCTCGTGTGTTTTGATCGATACTTTCTGGAAGTTTTCCGTACAACTCAAGGCCTATTTCAACAACACCATCATGATACACCAATAGGATTTGCTTATCCTTACAATTCCAACAAGCTCCCCACCCATTGACAAGGCCCTTGCTTTCAATGGATTCAATTTCCTGTTGCGATAGGACTTGTGGCGCTTGAAGAAGAATAGGTTGATTTTGCGTAGCCATCAAAATAACGGGAAAGAGCAATGATAAAAATTGTGTGCGGTTTAAAAGTGTCATTTGAGATCCTTTGCTCGTTTTTTCGCCTGCATAGCAACCTCTTTACTGTTCTTTGGCACTGCGCGGACTGATCATTTCATAGCCGCCAAAGCCCATCAAGCGAGTGTTTACTGTACAATGAGTACCATTCTGGTGATGGTGGGTCTTTCGACATGTTTCATCACACATAGTGCGTGTATGTGATTCCATAATAAAGCATCCAATGATAATAATCGCAGCTATTGCTGCACAAGTACCACAAACCACTTTCGCCATTTCAATCTGCTCTGGAGGTGTTGGTTGATTTTCTAGAACAACTTCAACAGGCACCTCTGGTGCTGCTACCGCTCCTATCAAAGCAACGGGAAAGAGCAATGATAAAAAATAAACGCGTTTTAAAAGTGTCATCTCAATTCCTTTGCCCGTTTCCTTGCTTGCATAGCAACCTCTTTGCTGTTCTTTGGTGCTGCATGGCTGAAGAAGCCTAGCAATGTCACCATCGAAACAGCAAGGCCTGTAAAGAACATGGACTGACATCCATATCTTCTGATCCTGTAAAGAGAAAAAAACGCCAGCGAGAGAAAGGCGCCAAAGGCCACGACAATGATCTTTGTAACGATTAAAGCTATGTTTAACATTTTTTAACTTTCCTTTAACAAATAGAGGGTTAAAACAACCACAGATATAATGGTAAAATAGCTGTGTAAATGGCAATATCAACGATGATATGCGTAAGCATTGCCGTTACCAAGCTATATCGCCAGTACATGTACCCAAAAAAGATTCCGCACGTAGCATTGAACATAATTATCTTGGCTGCAAGTGGAACTGTCAATGCAAGTCCAAGTACTGATATTGCGGGTAAATGCGCCGCCCCAAACAAAATTCCGGCCAATAGAATACCTATCCACACGGCAAATCTATCATCATGTATGGTTGAATAACATTTTCTTGTAAGCCATACCAACAATGTTGTGTAAAACAAACGGAAAACGCTTTCTTCTGAAATACCTGCATGAATCGATATGAAAAATGCGTTCAGTGGAGTACCCATTAGTGTGGTGTAAACGTTGTTACCCAACAAGACAGCCTTTTCTGCGGCATTCATAATGAGCAGATACATTGGGAAAAGAATACACGGCAATAGTGCGCCACCAATAATGGCGGGTTTAAGAATTAAGCGTATCCGATCGCCCTTTTTAGCTGCGGTTGTAAATCCAACTTTTGCTGCCAACCATAAACCCAAAAATATGATTGCACCATGAGCAGGTATTCCAATAAGATAATTGAGTAGAATCTGTGACGATGTAAGATCTTTAAAAAACGCATTACCATTCATTATGGAAAAGCACGTCGCAACAACAGAGCTAACAAGATAGGCAAGCCACAAGAGAAAAAATGTTTTTTTATTATCTTTCCAAAACATTGAGATCCTTTCAATCTATGTGTAGTTATATTTTTTCAGCAGTTGCGTATCCGCCGCCCTGAAGCAAAATAAGCTTTGTAACGTTACCATTTTCATCTTTGACAAAGAATAGTTGAGCATCGATAACTTTGCAGAAAAATTCTGTTTCAGATGCTGGATATACTTCAATCTTTTCCTGCCCCGTTGCTTGAACTAAGAGTTTGCCGTCCTCTTTTGTAACGGTAAGAATAAAGGCTTCGCTTAGTTTGTATTGGCCGACGTATTGATCATAAATTCCTGTATCAACGGTTATAGCGATGCGCTTTTTAGGTAGCTCATACTTTTCTCCGAAAACAATCGCTGCCAAGGTTGTGCTGATTAACTCTCGGTTGACGGTATCAAGATTACTCAAAACAATAACGCACACATCATCTTCGATAAATCTATAGAACCACGTTGAGCAACCTTTTGTCGCGCCGTTATGCCACACACATTTTTTATTGAAAAGATTGCTCACCACCCATCCACAAGCATAGTTGTCTTTATTTGGTGTAAATAGTGTATCCAGTGATGCCTTGCTCACAAGTCGATCGGTATACAATGCTCTATCCCACGCATACATATCTTCAAGCGACGAGAGCAAAATCCCAGCACCTTGGGCGGAGGACATATCCACAAAACCAGCTGGTACAAAATCGTCAGGATTTCTCGTGTAACCGCATGCACGGCCTTCGATTTCCTTCTGTTGGCTATCACTACACGTGTTTACCATACCGAGTGATTGAAATATATTCTTCTGCAGAAAGCCTTCATACGACATTCCTGAAATTCGTTCAATGATTGCAGTAAGAAGTATCCATCCAGAATTGCAATATTTGTAACGAGACCCTGGTTCAAATTCCAAAGGTGCATCTTTGAATGATGCAATAATTTCAGTAGCGGTATGGCATTGAGTTGAGCCTTTGCTTTTGGCGAAATTTGAATCGGGACAATTGAGGTAGTCTTGCAGCCCAGGCGTGTTTGTTAAACAATGGTAAATAGTTACTTGGTCGCCAAGGGGAAACTCTGTGAGTGAAATATACTTTGAAATAGAGTCACTCACATTCAAGTGTCCCTGTTCCTGTAACTTCATAATTGCCATGGCGGTAAACTGTTTTGTTATAGACCCCAAGCGAAATTTTGTTGTTGGAGTACAGGGAATTTGATGCTCAAAATCAGCCATCCCATAGCCTTTATTAACCAAGACCTTGCCGCCTCTTGCTACCAGAACAGCACCATTGAACTCTTTTTGATCAACACAGGCGCTGATATATTCATCCACCTTTTGTATGATGGTCGCATCATCCACATGCGTCGTAGCAACGCTGCTTACGTCAGTTGTGCATAGCGATTCATGCTTAAAAATAAGAGGCAAAGACATCCCTTGTGTAAAAGTTCCCACAACCTCATTTTCTTGGGCGTTCAAAGATCCCTCATATGAAGCTTGCAGTGATTTGATTGTGAATTTTAGCAAACCATCATTTAGCGTGATCGTATCAACAGGAATGCTGAATCCCTGTTCTGGGCATGAGGCCGTTGCGCTAAGTTTGCCCGCGGTATCTTGTTCAACGTGCAGGACCAACGTTAATTTTGTACCGCCAACATTCAAAACACCTGTCCACTGCCCATGGAAGGTTGATGGACATGCAGCTGTTGGTGATGCTACGCCCGTAGATGAGATTCCTAATCCGAGCATTGCCAGAATGAACTTTATACACTTCTTCATAGATATTTTCCCCAAAAGACTCGACTTTTATATAACAGAGCCTGCCCCCACAATGGCGACAGGCTCATCGCATTCTAATACTTATTGAGTGCCTTTTCAATCCACGCCATTGCCTCTGGATTAAAGTACAACGGAACGTAAATCCCCTTGATCTGTTCTTCATATGAAATGGGCGTTGTTTGTTTTTTCAAAGCTGCTTGCTGTCTGCCCATTTCCTGCCACAACATAAGACCAACACCAAGGTCGCGCGGCATTCCTGTAAACGCCTCACTGACATGATTACGCCACTCAGCAGCAATCCTTTTGCCAACCGGACCTTCTGGGTCAGCACTCAAGTTCTGGACTATATCCTGGTAGCTATCGTTACAACGTTTTAGATGGTACGCAAGTGAAGCTTTGGCAACCCACACACCGCCTTCTGGCGTCATCGGAAACTGGCTCAATTTACCTTCCTTTGCGCTTCGCAAAAGATCGGCATTGAGTATACGCAGACGACCTCCTAAATTCTTCATTTTATGTGAAAGATCTTCGAAAATCTTGACCATTCGCTGACCATCAGGTCCCTCTGGATCACCAAGCGTACCGCTATTGATAAGCTCAACAGCCTCATCATACACCTTAAATTCTTTGGGAAGTTCTTGTCTGAGTTCCAAATACTGCTTAAATTGCTCGTCATTGAGTTTGCCCGCCCACGTTTTCTTCATATCTTCTGACATTCGATACCTTTCAATCAGCGTTACTAAGTCATTCCAATCAAGGGATTGCGATGTAGCGCAGCGCTGTAAAACAACATCAAGGGCATCTTCTGACTGTCGTAGGTGCTCAGCCTGATTGGCAAGCATCTGTTTTTGTGCGCACAAATGCTCACGGATACTTAACTTCTGCTGCAACATGGTTTTAATCTGCTCCAAGCCAAAACCAAAGAACTTGAGAGCGATGATTTGCTGCAACGTCGCCAGATCCTGCTCTGAGTACCAACGATAGCCGTTAGATGCACGCACCGACGGACGCAACAACCCAACCTGATCATAATGATGCAAGGTTCGTACTGAGACTCCCGTCAAATCGCTTATCTCTTTTATTCGCCACTGTGCCATCATCGATTTATCCCTTCATGGTTCACTTTACGGTATAACGTAACGTCAGGGTCAAGAAGTTTTTTAAAGTATTTTAGTGTACCATGAAACATGGCTTTATTGCGATTCTGCCGGACTTTTTGGGGAATAATCCATCAATTGTATTTTAATGATTTCTGGCTGAATAAGATAAGCGATTGGAAAAGACACAGAGCATTCAATATGAAGCCGATTAAAATTTGGCAGCAAAGTTCAGCTTCTTTCCCAAATCCAATCCTTAATCGTTTGTAAGACCATAGGAGCGATTGTTTCTTTTTTAATGCAAAACAATGCCTTAATTCTAGCTTCAGGTTTATATCCGTCATGTATATCAGCATTTACACGATCGCTTGCCATTATTACCATAAATGCAATATCGGGGGATTTGGTAGCAACATGCTTTGCGATAATCCCTCCCTCATTGTGACAAATAAGTCCGAGACTTTCAGGATCAATCTCTTTGCGAGTTTTAAGATAGTCCATCCCAGCAAGCACATCACCGGCAAAATCGATTATCGTTGCGTCTTCAAATGCATCTTCATAAGAACCTGTTGATCTCCCTATACCGCGCTTGTCAAAACGCAAAACGGCAATGCCCCGCTGCGTTAAATAGTCAGCAATCACTTTAGATGACTTGTGATCAAACCCTCCTTGCCATGAATTTCTATCAAGTGGCCCTGTAGCGGCTAAAAGGATAACTACTGGGACGGTTGTATCAGCTTTTGGAAGCGTTAACGTTCCAGAAAGAATGATTCCTGCATCCTTATTTTCATACAGGACTTACGCAATTTAAGAATTAAATGAATTGACGAATAAAAAGACATAGGCGATTCTCCAATTTTAGGTTCTAATCACAAAAAAGGAGAGACCTATGTCGACGTTTACATTAAAA
>JBAYHB010000090.1:0-5424 GCA_041666365.1 Candidatus Babeliales bacterium
CCTCGATTTGTGGAATGTGTTTCTCTGGCGTTATATTTAATTCACGCGCCAGAAAGGAGTTCATCGCACAGAATGTATTATGCGATGATGCTAAGAATAACAACGCGAACAAAGAAACAAGCTTTCTTTTCATAGAACAATCCATGGATAAGTCTTAAATAATTCCTAAAACAAAAAGGACAATCATTCTAGTTATGTGACTGGAAAAAGCAATAATTACCTGTTAGAGATAGGGGGGCGCCCAACCAGTAACGTTTTGAAAAAAGATCGCGAATGGCACATTACAGGTGGAAAAGAATGTAGTGTTTATAATGGTTTAAATTTGTTTAAAATGATGCTCTGTTGCAATCTATTCCTATGTTGTTATGCTGATTCTATCAATGGAAAGTCACACTTGGGGTAGAGCGCGGGACGTGTAAAGTTTTTGTGGTAATTTTCAGGTTGCTAAGGATGTTATGATCGGATCGAAAAAAGGTTTTGAAAAGCTGCGAGTTGGTGTATTGATGGGCGGAAAGTCTATCGAGCGAGAAGTGTCGTTCAATTCAGGCCGCACGGTTTGCGATCACCTTGATAGCAATAAATACGTGGTGGTTCCTCTTTTCCAGACCGAGCTTGGCGACATTTTTATTCTGCCATGGCATTTCTTGCACCGCGGTAAGATTACCGACTTCAGATCTCGTCTTGAAAAAGAAGCGCAACTCCTACGCTTTGATGAATTAAAAAAACATATCGATTTTATGTACATTGCGTTGCATGGCCGCTATGGCGAGGATGGAACGATTCAGGGCATGCTTGAAGTATTAAAGATTCCATATCTTGGTTCTAAAGTGTTTGCCAGTGCCATCGGCATGGACAAAGTTCGACAGAAGGAAGTGCTTAAAGCTAATGGCGTCGATGTTGCGCGTGGCATCGTTATTGAACCGCATGACATTGAGGCCCTTGATGCACAATGCTTACAACAGCGTCTTAAGTCTGAAGGAGTTAACGCTCCCTATCTTGTCAAACCAGCACATGAAGGGTCAAGCCTTGGCATTGCCGTTGTTGCGACCCTAGAAGAATTAATTCACGCTGTGCGCGCAGCCGCTAGTGTTGACCAGCGCCACATGCAGCGTGTTTTAGTTGAAGAAAAACTTGAGGGCATCGAATTTGTTTGTGTTTGTTTACAAAAAATACACCGCATCAATGGAAAAATGACCGATGAGTGGTTTTCGTTTCCATTGACCGAAGTCGTTCCTGAATCAACAAGTGCTTTTTATGATTATGAGCAAAAATATATGCCAGGGCGTGCGATAAAAATTACCCCAGCACGCTGTAGCGAAGCTGATAGCAAGCGCATTGCAGACGCCTGCATCAAGGCCACACAGCTACTTGATTTTTCAACCATCTCGCGTATCGATGGATTTTTAACCAAAGATGGCCGCGTCGTTTTGATTGATCCAAATTCACTTACCGGCATGGCACCCGCAACATTTATTTTTCATCAAGCTGCTGAATATGGCATGAGTCACACACAGATGATTAATTTCTTGATTGAGAATGAATTAAAACGGTATGGTTTGCTCGATGATGAAATGCTTCATTCCCTTGCGGAGGAGAAACGTATGAACAGTGGGCAACATAAAATTCGCGTTGCAGTTCTTTTGGGCGGGGATTCCAATGAGCGTGAAATCTCGCTTGAGTCGGGAAGAAATATTTGCTACAAACTTTCCCCCGATAAATACGATGTAACGCCATTGTTTGTCAATGATGACATGGAGCTCTATAAACTCTCACAAAAATTATTGATTAAAAATGCAACCCGTTCTATCGCCGATTTGGTAACGCACGATATTCGTGTCGAGTGGTCACAACTACCAAGTCTTTATGACTTTGTGTTTATCGGCTTGCACGGTGGCAAGGGCGAAAATGGTGCGGTTCAGGGCATGCTCGAAATGCTTGAACTTCCTTATAACGGTTCCGGTGTGCTTGCAAGTTCACTATGTATGGATAAATACCGTACCAATGATTTCCTGCGTAGCAAAGGGTTTGATGTCCCAACATCATTACTCATTGATAAAACAGCGTGGCTGGCAATGAGCCAGTATGAAAAAGGTGATCATGTAAAGCAGCACCTTGGCACGATAGGATTTCCCGTTGTTATTAAACCGCACGATGATGGTTGCAGCGTTTTAGTTGCAAAAGCCACATCGTTTGAAGAGCTTGTAACTAAAGTTGACGAATTCTTTGCTTCGAATAAAACCACGGTGATGATCGAAGAATTTGTTCATGGCATGGAGCTGACCTGCGGCGTGGTTGGTAATGAAACCGTTATGGCGCTTCCTCCGACAAAAGTTGTTGCAAAGCACGAGATCCTTTCGATTCTTGAAAAATTTTTACCGGGTGAAGGCGAAAATCTTACCCCTGCGCCACTTCCTGCTGATGCGATTACATTGGTGCAAGAAGTCATGTGTAAAGCATACAAGGCCGTTGGATGTGCCGGCTACGCGCGCATCGATTGTTTTTATCAAACCGCTCAGCAGAGTCCAACCGGTAGTGAGCGTGTTGTTATTTTAGAATTCAATACGCTTCCTGGTATGACCCCAGCAACATGTATTTTCCATCAAGCGGCAGAACTTGGTATCAAGCCAATGGAATTCATTGATCGAATTGTCGAACTTGGTTTTCAGTTGCATAAAAAAGAACACGTTGCTCAGATACCTCAGGAACAGACCTCGCTTTTGTCATTGTCTGAGCCGGTTCAACAGTCATCTACGTTGTATGATCAAGAAGTTGCTGAACAGATAGAACAAGAAATTGTCTGCGACCAGGTTACTTTAAAAGAACAACCTGTGGCAGCCAAAGAAGGCAACGATGAGGGGCTTATACTTACCGGCCCTGTTGACCAAGAAGACCTGGTTTCCCGCAAACAATCCTGTGACGAATTCATCATCAAAATGTTTTAAACAATGGACTTCTTTCGAAACTAATGAAAAAAATTGTTCGTATGGATTCGACTGTGCCCTATGGGCTTCGCTCACCACGAACGTCTTTTCTCTCCGTTCGCCCTGAGTGGAGCATAGCGGAATCGAATGGGTACGAAAGAATTTTAATCATGGCACAAGTGGTGTGTCGGGATAAAGATTTTTAAAAAATTCGTCACACGGGATGCATAAAATATTATTTCTTAACAAGCGTTCTTTGCCTCGGTAGAGAAAAATAGTTTTTGCTTCCGGATAATCTTCGTGAAAAGCAGAAAGAGGTTGCAAGTCTTCGTTGCGGATTTTTTCTGTATTTTTTACTTCAATCGCCCAAAAACCAAGTGTTCCAAGCACGACGAAGTCAACTTCAACGCCCGATCTGGTGCGCCAGAAAAATACTTCATGTGATCCAGTTGTATAATCGCACCATGCCATCAGGTGCTGTGCTACAAGCCCCTCAAGGCCAGCTCCGTTGATTTCTGATTCGCTATCTTTAAGCGATCGTGGGCGTAGCGCTCGATAGACTCCCGCATCAAAAAAATAAAATTTTGGGTGAGCGCTCAATTCTCGTTTTGCCCGTTGAGTAAAAATGTTGATTTGAAAGCAGATTAATAAATCTTCTAAAATGGCGATCCAGTCGATAACCGTTGTTCTTTTTACGTGACATTCGCGGGCAATGTTTGAAATATTTAATGTTGTTCCATGGGCAAAACTCATAACATGCAAAAAGCGCGTGAAAGGTTCAACCTGTCTGATGAGTCCTTCCATTTTTACTTCTTCTTCAAGATACAGATCGATGTAAGCTTCCAGTGTTGAGGAGTATTCTTCAAATGAAAAACGGAGCGGCAAGAGCCCGTAGAGAAGTGCTTCATCGAGGTTAAATTGTTCCTTCAGTTCGCAGGCCATAAATGGATGCAGGACTTTTCTCAATGCGCGTCCTCCGAGCAGGTCTACTCCCTGGCGCTTAAGCTTGCGTGCGCTTGAGCCGGTGAGAATAAACTTCCACTGGCGTTTTTTTTCAATGAGCATGTGCACAATGGGTAGGAGGTCAGGGATTTTTTGGATTTCATCAATAACGATTGTTTGTCCATCAGGTTGAGCGCTGACAAGTTCAGTTAAAAGATCGGGGTTGGCCGTCAGGCGATAGCGTATATCCGCTTTGCGCAAGTCAATGAGTAACGCTTTGGGGTGGTTGTTTTCTGTCATTGTCGACTTGCCGGTTCCTCGAGGCCCAAACAGAAAATAACTTTTTTCAGGTTCTTTGAAAACGCGCTTCAGATAATTAGATTTCATATTTTCATCCCTTTATTATACAAATTGACGCCGTCGCCGTCACATTGAGTCTCATTATGACGGTAGCGGCGTCAATTTGCAAGTTGTGCGTGAAAAACATCTCCCATTGTGGCATTCCAGTAGTTTTGTGTAATTATATAAGTCGACTTGCAGAATTACACAAACATCGCTCATGAGCCCATCCAATCAATCGGTTCGATCGTGTTGGCCTCGCAATGCCTCATCTGGCCGCAGATCGTATTCGTTATGTAAGCAATGTAGATTTGAATAAGGAGTTTGCCACATCAGTCCGCATCAAATTTGATTAGCCAGTTTGAAGCAACCAGGATTCTCAAAGAAATTACAGGTAAAAAGCGAGACCGTCGCTTTGTTTATGTTGATTACCTGGCAATTCTGAGAGAAGGGACAGCTCCCGATCGCCTATCCTAGTAGAATTCGGATGAATTTAACGTCAAGATGTTTTAAGAAGCTTCTTGAAAATTTCATCTATTGGTAGTTTGCAAACATCAGGAGAATGACTGGTAAAAAATCGGCTGTGGAGGGCGTTGTTAGTTTGTAAAAAATCGTACATGTTTTTGTCGTAGTTATGAACTAGCGCCCAATCAAGAACGGTCAGGCCCTTCATGGTGATATTAGGATTTGCGCCATGTTCAAAAAGAAGGTTTACCAACTCAAAATTTCCCTTATCGGCTGCGATAAGAAGGGGCGTTATTCCTCCCAAAGCTGTAGCATTAATATCATCTTTGTTGTTGATGCATGCGCAGACCGTTGCTTCATCGTTGTTATAAACTGCAACGTGGAGTTGCGTAAATCCATAGTATGCTGGCAATGCGACGACATCAACAGGGGTAAAAGGTGTATTGCACATTGGACATGGAGTAAAGTAGTTATCCGCATGGTTTTTTGTTCTATCCCACTTGTCTAAGCAATTAAAATGAAAAAAGTGGGACTTAGGACACTTTTTTGTAAATATCAGGTCTTCGCTATTGGCTAGCGGTTTCAAACAAATAGCACATAATTCGACTTTTGTTCCATCTTCATGATGTACAGCGGCTCCTGAAAGGATGAGTGTACTCATTAATAAGATGCTACAAAACAGGGCTATTTTTTTCATGATCTTCCTTCTTTTTTAATCCCCTAAGATAATTTCAATGTAATACACTCGGGTATGTAA
>JBAYHB010000091.1:0-5255 GCA_041666365.1 Candidatus Babeliales bacterium
AACAGCTTCATTGTGCTCATGTAGAAAGTACACTTACTCCCGATAGCGACAATCCTGATAAGCTTGTTTTGAAGCTAACGATTCATGAAGGGCCACGCTCGATTCTTAAACGCGTTTATTTTAAAGGGTGCAAACAATTGCCTGAACGTAAGTTACGTAATATCGTTCTTACGCGCGAAGATTGGTTATTAAAGTTTCTTGATAACGCGGGTGTTTATAAACAAGAATTTATCGATATGGACAAAATGCGTATCGAATATTTTTATCGCGATAGTGGTTATTTGAATGCAAAAGTTTTTAAAACTGATGTCGTTTTCTCTGATGATAAAAAAACGGTCAGCATAACCTTTCATATTAAAGAAGGCCCTCAATTCATTGTTCGTTCCATCAATGCTCCAGGTGATGAGCTCTTTGCGCAAGATGAATTGTTGCCGCTTATTTCGTTGCAAGAGGGTAAGCCTTATGCGCAGAAACAATTAGTTGATTCGATCGAACGGTTAAAAGACCGATGGGGCGCTGAAGGGTATATTTATGCTGACGTGTATCCACAAATAAAACCTGATGCAACAAAAAAGGTTGTTGATATAACTTTCCATGTTGAGCGTGGCAATAAGATGTACGTCAACCGCATCAATATCACGGGTAACCAGGCAACACGCGACAAAGTGATCCGTCGCCAGCTTGATATTGTTGAGGGTGACCTGATTACAACACCAAAACTTAATATATCGCGCAACAATGTTGAGTACCTCAGCTTTTTTGAGAAAGACGGCGTCAATTGGCAAGTGCATCGCCTCACCGATTCCCTGGCTGATCTTGAAATGAATGTTAAAGAAACAAAAACCGGAAACTTTAATTTTATGCTTTCATATGGAAGTGATAAAACGAATCCACGTCGCTCATTGCGTGCATCGATTGCAGCAACCAAAAGCAATCTTTTTGGGCTTGGGTATGATACTGGGTTGATGTTTCAGGCTGATCGCCACCATATTCCACAAAAAATTGAATTTCATTTTGTTGATCCCCATATTTTCGATAGCAATGTTTCAGGTGCGTATTATCTTTATCGTCGCATCGACGAGTTTGAAGGCTGGACAAATGTTTCTCCGAGTCCGGTGCAAAAAGTTCTTGGCGCCAATTTTCGCTTCGGTTTTGGCTTGCCACAAATAGATAGACACCTCCATGTTCTGTTTGATGTTGCTCTGGAAAGAGTAAGAAATAACGATCCGCATGCCACGGGTAATCAGGCTGAAATCTTTGAAGCTGTCGTACGTAGAGAATTCCAGAAAGGAAGCATTAAGACATTTGGGCTTGAGTTGATTAAAGATACGCGTAACCACCAGATCTATCCATGTGAGGGCTACAAAATGTCGCTTGGTTGCCACATAGCGCCACCGCTCGTTAACCACCGCTTTAGCTTTATAAAAACAGAAATGGAAGCAAGTTCTTATACGGGTCTGATCGGGCGCGATTCATTGGTTCTTGGCCTGCATGGTATGCTGGGCGTTGTTCGCGAGTTGGGGCATAAAGATATTCCTTATAAAGATTTATTCATCATGGGTGGTCAAAATACTGTTCGAGGTTTTGTCTGGGGTGGTGTTGGCCCATCATGGGTAACAGGTGAGCCACTTGGTGCGCGTAACGCAATGCTCTTTAGAGCAGAACTTATCTTCCCTCTCGCCCAAGACTATGGAATGAAAGGGCATTTCTTCTATGATGCCGGTGCCGGTTGGGATACACCAAAAAATAGCACTGCAGAACAGGCATATGTTCGCCGTGATTCTTTTGACCTTCGCCACTCGATAGGATTTGGTATCAACCTTATGCGTCCAATGCCAGCCAAGATTGACTGGGGCTTTAAACTTGATCGTAGGAAGCACCGAGGTGAGTCTGCACAGGAATTCCACTTAGGGATGAATACAGCGTTCTAAGTAGCCAATCATAATTAGTTAAAATTATTGCAATCCGCGTTGAGAATCTTTTAGGATAAACCTTGATGTTCTTGATGCGGATTTTTTATGAGGAGATGAGAGTGATGAAGAAGTTTCAGTTTTTTTATCTTCTTTTTGTTGTAGCAGCGTTTGAGTTATGCGCAGCTGCTCAGCAGGCTCAAGCCGATGAGCAGCCGGTTGATAACAGCGTAGCATCTACAGATGTTTCAGCTGATGACATGACATTATTTGGAGCTCAAGAAGAGGCTGTAGTTGATGATGTAGGTACGACGGCCGATCAAAATATAACTCAAGTTGATAGCGCTGCTCAAGTAATGCCAGGAACTTCTCTCTCGGTTATGCCGCAAGACGAAGTAGCCGATGACGGTTTTTTTGAGGAGTTCTTTGATGACGGTGAGTTTGTTGCCGGGGATGCAACAGTTGTTGATACTCCAATAAAAACCACCCCCCTTGTTGCGGCGACTTCAGCAGGAGTGGGCTCTTCAGTGGTAGGCTCATCAAAAGTTTCTAAAAAACAGTCTTTGAAAGAACAAGCAAAAATTAAAAAACTACAGCAACTTTCTGATAAAAGATTACGAGCCAAAAGAGCAGGCAATAAAAAGTTGCGAAGAGATATGAAGAATCGTAAGGGGCTACAACAAAACGGCAAAAAAATGCACAAGCGACGAGGCAGAAGGCGTAAGGCAAGCCAGGATAAGTCAGTGAAGAGCCGTGTTGTGCCGGTTGGGCAGGAGGCCAAGGGCGTTACCCCACAGAAATAACAGGCTTTCAAAGACAATTTCCTCGACTCTTTTCGAATTTTATGTCAGCATCTTAGTCTATCTAGAACGGCATAAACTATTATTTTTATAGAGGAAATTCATGGACAAAAAACTGCTTCTCGTTTTTGCGTTAACAGCTCTCACTTTCTGGGGACTACAATATTTTACTGGTTCACCATCA
Organism: Candidatus Babeliales bacterium; assembly: GCA_041666365.1. Lineage (GTDB taxonomy): Bacteria > Babelota > Babeliae > Babelales > RVW-14 > JBAYHB01. The sequence goes on from JBAYHB010000091.1 coordinate 2,895, forward strand.
GTTGAGCAGGGTGGGCCCGTTGCCATCAATGCTCCGGCGGCTCAGATTACTCCCGGTCAGCCTGTTAAAGTGCCTTCAACGCAGGACCTTTTCAAGCCACTCAATACCGACGTTGCACCGGTTCAAACATCGATAGCTTCTGAAAAAATAGTGATCGACACTGAATTAGTTCATGCGGTCTTTTCGACGCGTGGCGCTGTTCTTGAATCGCTTGATTTTATCAAGCATCAAGGTAAAACCCATAAGCCACTTGAAACCTTTTCTGCTGAGCAGGTTCAAAAAGCGTGCTTCCTTCTAACGTTTGATGATCAAACACCTGTTGCCTACAACCTTGTCGGTAACGTTACAAAAGATGGCGTCACTACGGTTCAGTTTACAACTGAATTTGATGGTTGGGATATTACCAAACGCTATGTAATTTACCATGCAACCTACCAAGTTGATTTAGTGCTCGGCTTTGCTGCAAAGTCTGACGGCAAGCAGCTGCACCCTCGTCTGTTTGTCAAGGCGCCTTATGTTCAAGAAGTTGAAAACAACAAAGTCGACTTGTTCTCTTGGAATGAATATAAAACCGATCTAGAAAAAATAGAACTTGGTAAACACCAAAATCTAGTGTGGCACTGGGAAACACCAAAAGTGCTCTTCGGCGCACAAGATAAATATTTTGTCCATGCCTTGGTTAACGACCCGGCAAAATTTGTACAGCGAGCCTACATCGATCACATTGCCCCCAAAGTAAAAAATGGCACACAAGAGACGACGATGATTTTTGAAGGGCCAAGTATTGAAAAGGCTACTCAGTGGTCGCTTACCTTTTATATGGGACCTAAAATTTCTGGTCAGTTGGGAGCTGTTGATGAGCGCCTTGAAAGCTTACTTTCCTACGGTTGGTTGTCATGGTTGTGTAAGTTACTTTTGCAGTGGCTTATGTATCTTTATCAGCTCCTGGGTAACTTTGGACTGGCGATCATCGCGCTTGCTGTCTTGTTAAAACTTCCATTTACGCCGTTTTCGATGTATGCGCGTAAAAAGCATGAAGAGTACCAACGCTATGTTCCTACTATCAATAAAATCAGGCTTAAGTACCGCCATGACCAAAAGATGCAAACCGAAGAGGTTATGAGATTTCATCAAGAACACAATATTTCGCCAGCGACACAGATGCTTGGTTGCTTGCCGCTGCTCATCCAATTTCCGATAGCGATTGGTCTTTATAGAATGCTTGGTAGCCATCTAGCTTTGTATCACACACCGTTTTATGGATGGATTGTTGATTTATCGGCGAAAGATCCTTATTACGTTATTCCAACGTTGATGGGCGCGACGATGGTTTTGCAGAACATGATGATGCCGCAAACTGATGAAAAGCAGCGGTTGATAGCAATTTTTATGTCGCTTGTGATGGCAGTAATTTTTGCAAGTCTTCCAGCAGGCTTGGCGCTCTACTGGTTTGCTAACTCGTTGTTCACTATCGTTGAGGATGCCACAAGAAAATTATTCTTTAAGTAATACGACAAGCTATGCTTACACACCTTCCAACATTGCAATTGCTTGTCAGGCATTTGCAGCGTGTCCCCTATCTAGCCTCAAAAAATATTTATCGTGTTGCGGATTATTTTTTGAAGAGTGAGCAACAGTCACTTGAACAGTTTTGTCAGGTCTTGCTTGATGCAAAAAAACAAATAAAAGCGTGCACTGTTTGTTACAACTGGGCTGAGCGTGGCGATCTGTGCGCCGTCTGCGCATCGTCTCGGCGAGATACGAAGCTTATTTGCGTTGTGGAAACATGGCTCGATTTAATTGCCATTGAAAAAGCTGGTGGTTATAACGGACTTTATCACGTGCTTGGTGGCGCGCTCTGTCCACTTGACGGTATTGGTCCGGCGCAGTTAACCATTGTTCAGTTGCTCGAGCGGTTAGAAAATCATCAAGGCGAACTCATCTTTGCGACTAATCCAACGCCAGAGGGCGAGGCGACGGCAAGTTATATTTCATCTAAGCTCAAAAATAGTAATCTGAGTATTTCCCGTCTTGCAAGTGGTGTTCCAACAGGTTCAAGTCTAGAACAGATGGACCGCATAACTATTCATAAAGCGCTGTCGGGGCGAAGGCCATTTTGAAGCAGATAATTACGCGTGTCTTTTTTTTAAGCTATATTTTTTATGTGCCCAACGGGTTAGCGCATTCATTTATCAACAATCTTAAATGTGTTCATGTCAAAAGTTATAGTCAGACCTTGGTCGATAGCAATCGGGCACGATTTGATGGTCAGGTTGAGGTTCTTGTTGATCAAAAGCTTCATCTTTGGGCTGACCATGTAACCATTGATAAGAAGAACCAGGAGCTTGTTGCCTGGGCAGA
>JBAYHB010000092.1:0-5230 GCA_041666365.1 Candidatus Babeliales bacterium
TACTCAGGTCTTGGCTACTCATTCAAAGAATGGGATACACCTCTTATGATGGCTGTCGGCGGATCATACGAATTCGGATCAGACAACTCTGCTCCAGACTTCTGGGCCGTCTACGGAAAACTTGCTGTAGCGTTCTAACCAAGTTTTCTTTAAAAGAATTTCAACTCGATTATCTGCTAGAGGGTCGGCACATGCCGGCCCTCTTTTTAGTTCTTCTCATTCAAAAGACCTGCAAGATCCTTCTTGTTTATTAATTTTTTACAAAAACTTGTATCGCGTTATTAATTTCTTTAGCATGGGTTGTAGACGTCAACACACTAAGTCGGAGAAGTAGATATGTTCAGTTGTAGTAAGAAGAAAGGAGATCGTCCCCCCAACAAATATCGTTAACGTAAAAAAGTAATCAAACTTTTTGGAGAATACAGTATGAATAAAATAATTAAAAGTCTGGTGCTAGCAGCTCTTGCTACAGGCACAGTATGCGCTCACTCGCACACAAGCCACACAACAATCGCATTGCGCTCACACGGTTATAACCTCCCAATGAACTACACAACATTCAATGAACTTATTAGCCGTAACGCTGCTGACAAGTTCGGCGCAAACTTCCAAGTCACAGGTTTCTACCAAGAATCTAACAGTGGCAAAAAACTTGGCGAATACTTTGGTATGTACAACCACCACAACTTATGGCTCGGCCACATCGCTGATGGTGCTGTCCTTGCCGGTGCCGATCTTGATCTTGCCTACCTCATCCACGACAATGCAGCTACAGCTAGAAGCGAAGCGAATATCCACTTCGATCCTAAATCAATCTCATACGGCGCAACATTCGCGTACTACCAAGGACTAGACAAACTTGCTAAGGGTCTTTTCTTGTCGATCAACCTTCCAGTTGTTCATGTTGAAAACAACATGCATATGACCGTCAGCATCCCTTCAACAAATGCAACCTCAGCAACAACGGTCGCCCAGGTTCAAAACTACTTCAATGGAAGCTTGACGCATGGCGTTTCGGCAACAACTGACTTACAAGATGCTTTGACCAGAGGCAAAATCGATGGCCATCGCAGCAAAACAAATCTTGCAAACATTGGCATCAAGTTTGGTTACAACTTCTTAAATAAAGAAGACTACCACTTTGGTTTCAACGTCGCTGTTGATGTTCCAACAGGAAATGAAAACAATGCAGACTACTTGTTCTCACCAGTTGTTGGTGGCAAGAATTGGGCACTTGGAGCCGGACTTCAAGGTTGCTACCGTGTATGGGGCGAAGAAGACCACAACATCAAACTTGGCATGGTAGCAGACTACCGCTACTTGTTTGAAAACACTGAATACAGAACTCCAGGCTTGATCAATGCCGCTGGCGTATTACGTCCATGGGGACAATATCATCTCTTGGGATCAGCTGTTGGAAGCACAGCCGTAACGCTCTTAACTCCAGCTGCTAACGTTATTACACAAAAGTGTAAGGTAACCCCAGGCAGCCAAGTAGAAGGCCTTGCAAATATTGCTTACAACAATGGCGGCTTTAGCTTCGACCTTGGATACAACCTCTTCTGGAGAGAAAAAGAAGCAGTAACCTCAAAACAAACACTTGCAACCAGTACCTACGGTGTTGCTAACAGAGGCTTACTTTCAACAACAGGCGTAGCAACAACAGGCAAGTATAGCAACGCAGGAACCTCAACCACAACAGGCGCTTTTGGAACTCATGGCAAACAATTTGATGAAGGTTATGCCTTAGCTGATGAAGCAACTCCTACCTACTGGATTTCACAAACCAATCTTGACTTCAGCCAAGCCGCAACTCCTTCAATCTTGACACACAAGATTTACTCAGGTCTTGGCTACTCATTCAAAGAATGGGATACACCTCTTATGATGGCTGTTGGCGGGTCATACGAATTCGGATCAGACAACTACGCCCCAGACTTCTGGGCCGTCTACGGAAAACTTGGCGTAGCGTTCTAACCAAATTTTCCTTAAAAGAATTTCAACTCGATTATCTGTTAGAGGGTCGGCATGGGCCGACCCTCTTTTACGTGTGCGCCTAGCGGGCGCACACGTAAAAGAGGCGTATGCGAAAACATACGCCTCGTGCAAGCTGATCTTGGATTATTCAAATTTTATTTTACTGGACCGGTTAAGAAACCAATGCGCCCACAAGCACCTGCCCCTCATCAGCCTTCTTTTCTTCATCTTGTTTTGCTGGCACCTGATCATCTTGGCTGTCGCCAGAAGAAATTACCCTGGCATCTTCATCGTCTTTTCTTGCTTTTTCCTCTTGCCATTTTTTCTTATCAGCTTCGATGCGCTTGCGCGCAACTTCTACTTCTTTTTCGTATTTCTTCTTTTCCGTGGAATATATCCATCCTGGAATCTTTTCTTTTATAGCATCTACAATATCAAGAAGTTTTTCATAGAAGACAAATTCCTTGTAGTCCGCTCCCTTTTTAACAATACTCAAGACAACAGTCACAGGAATACCTGCAGCAAGAAACGCATCAACTTTTTTCTTCAATCCATCGTCCGTAGCAGCAGCAACCATGAGTATAAATTTCATTTTTTTAGCAACTTTGCTTAATGCAACGTTAAGGGCTCCAATTGCCTCTGACGGATCTTTTTGTTCATTTCCAGCGTTATAGATGGCGGATAGTTCATCGCTGCAATCGCCTAGCTCTTGAGTCTTAATCGCTGAAATGATTTTCCCGACTTCTTCATAGTATGCTTGCATACTGGCGCTGTTATAATAAGCTCTTTCAGTAAGTCTCACATTATTAATCGCTACAACTTTAAATTTAATACGTCCATCAGCAGCATGAATTCTCTTTAACTCTTTTTGTAACCACATCGGCAACCGGGTAAATAAGTTGCCAAGAATATTTCCTTCGTTATATGGCGCAACTACGATTTCAGTCTTTTTATCGCTCAATACCTTAACGAGGAAATAATAAAGCACGATTGGATTTATGTTGGCTTCCTTTGCTGCAAAATCTGAAAAGTCTTTTTTCTTCGGATCGCTAGAATAGAAATCAGCATTCTTACCGGTGGCCATGTTGAAACTCTTGCCTACTCCACCTTGAGCGCCATGAAGAATCGAAACAAAGTCCTCATCAGCCGAACCCACTTTATTCGTTATTATGCTCAAACTGTTAGCCTCAACGGCCATCATAAAATAAGCAAAATCAGCCAGCTTTGCCAGATCGATAGCTTTAGGACCTAGTTTTTCTTTGATTATAGGAGCAATGGGATTATTTTGATAGCCAAAATGGTACCAACTGGTCGCAAATGATTTTTTTGCTCTATCGCTATCACCCAATATGGTCATCAGATAGAACTTAGCTAACCCAACAAGATCTGAGAGATCAATTGATTTCATTGTATCAATAAAAACGTTATTACAGTAGGGATCTTTCTTTTCTACCAGCGTTGTCCAATAGGCACCCACAACATCAACTTTATTAAGCGCTTTTTTAAAGACGCTAATAATGTTCTGAACGCTTTTTAGATCTTCTAGTTCTTTCCAATTTGTTGTATTTAGTTCATCGAGTCCATCAAACAACCATGCTAGTACTTTTGGCGCAGCAACTACAAATAGCGTTGTTTTTTTATCCTTCAACGCCGCAACTGCTTTATTGATTGTATCGGGAAGTTTTTGCGCCGCTTTTTCATCATTGAGTAATGTATCGATATCTGCCATCAGTGCGGACGCTATAGCGTCCGAAAACTGCTTTGCTTGTACTGCAACTTGCTCATTGCATATTTTCACTGCAACGTCGTTTGTCGCATCAACATGCTCAACATCGCCAACCAATGCAGCAAGCGTAGGAAGATCTGCCAAAACTGCTGCACTATTTGTTTTATTTGCTCCAATTACAATTCCGTAGGAACTAAGTGCTGCATTTATATTATTCACTAATTCTGTTGTATCAAAAAATGATGCTTGCGCCGCCTGATACGCTTGAACTGCTTGGGAATTAATTGTCTCATCATCGATAAAATATTCTGGTTGTGCACGTACATCTTGCAGCGATTGTATGAGATCAGCCGCACTTACACTGCTTCTGATTTTTATACCATCACGCTCACCGCGAGTCAGGGCATCTATCATAGTCTTGACCTGGTCGGAAGTTTTCCACTTATCCCAAGCATCAGATCGAACCTTAACACGAGACTTCAAAACCTCGATATTCTTATCAAATACTTCACTAAATAACGCCTGATCACGATCAGCCACTCCGTTGTAAAAAATGTCTTTGACTTCTCCCTCATCAAACCAATTATCACCTCCGACAAGGGATGCCCCAGCAACCCTGAAAGCACTTAACAAAAGATCTTGAATCATTTTTTTCTGTCGCTCTTCTTGTTGTCGCCTCTCGTTTTCTTCATCGATTTTTGTCTGCCGGTCTGCTTCTTCCTCAGCTTGTTTCTTTTCTAATGCTATTCTTCGCAGTCGCTCTTCTTGTTGTTGCCTTTCGTTTTCTTCGTCGATTTTTGCCTTTCGAGCCGCTTCATCAAGCCCTTGTTGTTTTTCTATCGCTATTCTTCGCTGCATGTCTTCTTGGCGACGGCTCTCATTCTCTTTTTCGAGTTCATCTAAGTTAACCGATTCATCAAGTCCTTGCTGTACCCCTCGCTTGTCCTGTCTCATTTCTGATTCGGTTCTATGGACCGTCCCTGTTGCACTATGCACAATATCTGTTGAGTCATCTTTGCTACGTGTAGCTTGAACGCCAAACCTATGAAGAACCTGTATAATATTCTGCACTATTTCAAAACTATTAACGTGTTCCCGCAGCACAAGTCTTCCAAGTACACGTACCATAGGGACGGCAAGGTCATTGACGGCATTGATAATAGATTGCAGATTATTTTTGGTCTCAAGTATCTGCATAACCCGATCAAGGTTAAGTGCCATTCGCTGAAAATCACGATAGACGTCGGGGGCAATTTCCTTAGCTCCTATATGGGTTTGTTTGGTAACTTGAAATCCTTTGACACCATTGCCCTCGCGCTCCAATAACGCCCTAAAATCATTTATTTTTTGAACAACTAGAGCCTCTCGATCTTGGCTAGCCCCATCTATAAGTGTCACAAGCCCTTTATTAATTCGAGCTACAATTCCAGGTGCACGATCTTTAAACTGACTCATTCTCCAATTGGTAACGGCACAACAACTACTAACGCTCAGGGCCAAAGCAACAAAGCCTAAGCTCCGACAGAA
>JBAYHB010000093.1:0-5144 GCA_041666365.1 Candidatus Babeliales bacterium
AAGGGTCGTCGGTTCGTTTCAATTGTTGCGGAAGGTAACTAAGGAAAAAGGTCTGAAAGTTCAACATTTAATAGCAGATGTATGGAGTAGTGATGCAAACATCGGTCCATGATTCCAAGACGTTCAAATTCCACTTTTTGAAATATCGTTATGTATGGCTTGCGGTTTCGGTTATCTATTTGGTAATCGGGCTGGGCGCCTACTTTGTTAAGGGCGGGTTTAAGTATTACATCGATTTTGCTGGTGGAACCGAGGTTCGCCTGTCGTTTGAAAAAACGGTCGATATTTCCCAGGTTCGTCAGGCGATGAGCGCTCGTGGTTGGAAAGAGGCAAGTATTCAGAGTGTTGGCAGCAAGGGTAGTGAATTTATTGTTCACGTTGCTTCATCAAGCAGCGATGCAGCAGGTAAGATTAAGAGCGATCTTGAGACGGTGCTCGTGGGTAACAAGGTAACGATTGAGGGAACTCAGTGGGTAGGTCCTGAAGTTGGTTCTGAAACTACGTGGAATGCAATCCTTGCGGTATTGATCTCGATGCTTGTTATTCTGCTTTACATAGCTGTCCGCTTTGAGTTTCGCTTTGGTCTTGGTGCTGTTGCCGCATTGGTTCATGACGTTTTGGCGGTATTGGTATTCCTGCTTCTAGTGGGAGAGCCGATTTCGCTTCACATCTTAGCATCGGTTTTGGCGGTGCTTGGTTATTCGGTGCACGATACCATTGTTATTTTTAATCGTATGCGCGAAAATTTTATTAAATTGCGTGGATTGCCCGAAGATGAAATCGCTGACATCAGCATTAACCAAACATTAAGTAGGACGTTGTTGACAAGCGGTGCAACGATGCTTGCCGTCATTGCTATTTTGATATGGGGCGGGGAAACGCTACATGGTTTGTCGCTTGTGATGTTGGTGGGCATTATTGTTGGAACCTACTCATCAATTTATATTGCAAGCCCTGTTATGCTTGCTGTTAAAACGAAGGCCTCTGCTGAGTAACTTGTGATTAGGGGCGGGTCGAATCTTTTTAAATTATTGATTCTTGAATAAAAAAGGTAGTTAACTAGTGTTAGCTACCTTCTAAAATGAAATGTATCATTGTTTATATTTGTTTAATTCTTTAATAGCGTTGTGTGTTTATGACAAATAATAGTAATAACGGAAATACTGTTCCAAAACCGCGGGTAGCGCAAGATCAAGCGAGCACGGAGACTGCGGCCACTACTGCAAAAGAGATGAAAAAAGACAATGATCAACCGTCTAATAGCCAGCATGAACGCAACGCTATGCATAATTCAGGCGAACGAAATGGTGGCGGACAACGTGAGGCGCATCGTAACAATGGTGATACTGAAAGACTTCGTTCTAGTCAGCCGTCTCAAGATGTAAAGCCTCAGCAACAAGCTCAGCCGCAACAAAAAACTGCAATCAATATGCAAGACCTTAAGGAAATGGGCATAACCAATCTGATCAAATATGCTCAGTCACTTGGGGTTCAAGATGTTGCTTCGCTTAAAAAACAGGAAATAATTTTTAAAATTCTTGAATCGCAATCCGAGCAGCGAGTTGAAATTTTTGGAGAAGGCATTCTTGAGCGCTTACCCGATGGGTTTGGCTTCTTGCGATCTCCCAAATTTAATTATATGTCTGGCCCAGACGACATTTACGTTTCACCAATTCATATCAAACGCTTTGGACTACGCACCGGTGACGTTATTCGTGGTACGATTCGTAAGCCAAAAGAGGGTGAAAAGTACTTTGCGCTCCAACGTATTGATACAATAAATTTTCAAACGCCTGCCGCATCTGCTACTAAGACAATGTTTGAAAATCTTACGCCATTATTTCCTAATAAAAAGTTTAATTTCGAAGCTGATCCATCAACAATTTCAACGCGTATTATGGATATGCTTGTTCCAGTCGGCAAAGGCCAGCGCGGTCTCATTGTTGCACCGCCAAAAACTGGTAAAACTGCGCTTTTAAAAGAAGTTGCCAATACGATTTTACAAAATCATCCAGAAGTTATTATGATCATTCTGCTCATCGACGAGCGGCCAGAAGAAGTGACTGATATGGAACGTTCGGTTAAAGCTGAAGTTGTGAGCTCGACATTTGATGAGTTTGCAACGCGTCACGTTCAAGTTGCTGAAATCGTACTTGAAAAGGCAAAGCGTTTGGTTGAATGTGGTATGGATGTTGTTATTTTGCTTGATTCGCTTACTCGTTTAGCTCGTGCCTACAACACATTGGCCCCATCATCAGGCAAAGTGCTTACGGGTGGTATTGATGCAAACGCGCTTCAACGACCAAAGCGCTTCTTTGGCGCAGCACGTAACGTTGAAGAAGGTGGTTCACTTACCATTCTAGCCACAGCCCTTGTTGAAACCGGTTCGCGCATGGATGAAGTTATTTTTGAAGAATTCAAAGGTACCGGCAACATGGAAATTCATTTGACGCGTAAACTTTCACAAAAACGTATTTATCCAGCCTTTGATCTTCAATCATCAGGAACACGTCGGGAAGAGCTCATGTTCAACGAAGAAGAAGTTAAGAACATGTGGGTACTTCAGCGCTTCATTGGCACCATGAATACCGTTGAAGGTATGGAATTCTTGATTGATAAAATGCGCAAGACAAAAACCAATAAAGAGTTTTTGGATTTGATGCTCAAGAAAAAGCCAGAAAGCAATGGCAAATAAACAGCAACTTATTCTTGGACTTGAAACATCGTGTGATGAGACCGCTGCTGCTGTGTTTGATGCACAGCAGCAGCGGCTTCTTTCAAGTCAAATTTATTCACAAATTACCTTGCATGAAGGTTATGGCGGTATAGTTCCCGAGATTGCATCCCGCTCACAACTTGAAAAAGTTGATGTCATAGTTCAGGCTGCGCTCGATGCTGCAAAACTTAGCGTACATGATATTGATGTGATTGCGGTGACGAATAAACCCGGACTCGTTGGTTCTCTTTTAGTTGGAACATGTTTTGCCAAAGGGCTTGCCTGGTCGCTCAATAAAAAAATTATAGGAGTTGACCATCTTGAAGGGCATGTTTTTTCGTCATGGCTCAATACTGATGGGACAGTGCGTACCGATGTCGTTTTCCCCTATCTATGTTTGTCTGTTTCTGGTGGGCACACCTCACTTTATCTCGTGCAGGATTTTGGTGTGTTTGAAATGATTGCTCAGACACTTGACGACGCAGCAGGCGAAGCCTTTGATAAAATTGCCAAAGTTCTTGGGTTTGGATACCCGGGCGGGGCGATTATTGAGCGGCTGGCCAGCGAAGTAGCTTTTCAAGATTTTTTTCATTATCCACGCACGAAAATTCATCATGATCGACTGCAATTTAGTTTTTCTGGTCTCAAGACCGCCGTCCTTTACGATCTTGTTAAACGTGGAGCATATGATTTGGCTTCTGGGCCAATCGTCAGTAAGGTTACCCTTGAATTACAGCAACAGGTTGCAAGCTCACTGCTTGTTGCGATTGCCGATATTTTTTGCGATCAAGTAAAAGCAGCCTTCAAGCGTTTACCACTGGTACGTGCACTGACCTTTGTTGGTGGTGTTGCGTGCAATAAGTATTTACGTGGGCGGCTTGAAAAAGCGTGCCATGCAAATAACAAAGTTTTTTTTGTTGCGCCGCCACAATTTTGTACCGATAATGCGGCAATGATTGCATTTGTAGGTTCTTATAAAGCATGCAGACAAGAATTTTCTGATCTGTCGCTTGATGTCTTGAAATAAAATTTCTTTTATTTGTTACTCGTTGTTTGTGATATTTTTTTAGAAAATATCACAATTCTTGTTTTTGCCTTTTTTCTTCAGGTAAAGTAAAACCACTCTTGTTGTCAGTGTATTCTTAGAAAGTAATGCAATTATGAGGGAGGAAGAGAAGGATAGAAATGGCTATAAAAATTTTAAGCCATTTAGTCTGTGCATAAAAAAGAGCGGTAATAATTTTTACGAGAAAGGAGATTCATACATGAGATTAACATATCGTTATCGGATAGGACTTGCATTGTTGTTTGCCATATCAACCACACCAATCTTGCTTGGAATACAAGTATCATCTGCTTGGTATGGCGATGCAACTGCTACGAAAGCTATGAAAGATAACCAATGCATTGATGTAACAACAATAGTTAAGGCTCTTCCAGCCGGAAGCTCTATTCCTACGGCAGGAAAAACATTTAATGCTATGTTCACCGATCCAAATGTTGGGACCGCAAAGGCCTTATTCATCAAATATTCTGATGGAACAATCGCATTTGCAGAAGAAGGATCAACTATAACATTAGATGCATCAAAACAGGTAGCACAAGCCTTGTATGGCAATGCGGCTGCTATGACAGTTATAAAAAATGGCAATTGTATTGACGTAACATCAACCGTCAAGGCTCAAACAGCTGGTAGCACCATTCCTTCAGGAATAACATTTAACGCGCTATTTGGAAGAGACCCTCATATTGGAGTTGCAAAGGCTTTATTCATCAAATATTCTGATGGAACAATCGCATTCGCAGAAGAAGGATCAACTATAACATTACCTGCAAACCTTATTCCAGCACCATCTCTTAGTCAGACAAGCTCAAGCTACGGCTACGTAGCAGCATGGTATGGGTTTGAGAGCCCGTTGCCAGATCAACCTGCAACAGGAAATCAACCTGTAACAAGTATCTTTGATAGCAATGGTAACGTGTCAGTGCCTGCAGAAGCGGCAACCAGATGTGCTTGGTGGGGAACACCAACAAGGCCAACTAGCCAAACAGATGATAATGGCAGGACCTTCGCGTTTGCGATAATGTACAAAAACGTACGCATTGACTTTAGGGTTCCGGATGGCACGGCCCTAACACTTGATACAAACAAGGCTGATGAATTAGTTAAGGCGTATACCGTTAGCATCAATGGAGTGCAAAAATCGCCTCAAATGTATATCCGCAGCAGTAGCACAAGCTATGGGGCGTTAGAAGCTGGAAATCGTATAGATAGTCTCAAAGCTGCAATTCAGCAAACATTTGCCTCAGATATTGCTGGAAAAACAGTAACCTGGGGAACTCCTGATGAGAATGTTGGAACTATCAGCCTTACAGCAGCAATCCCTATGTCTCTTAGTCAGACAAGCTCAAGCTACGGCTACCTAGC
>JBAYHB010000094.1:0-4952 GCA_041666365.1 Candidatus Babeliales bacterium
CGCAGATTGTTGACCGTAAGGTTGTTGGACAAACGAGAGTGTGTAATCTCGTGCATTTGCCTCCAATTACCTTTATAGAAAATTGGATGCAAGTTCTTGCGGCGTTATATTTTTTGCGTGCCGACATAGGATCGCTTGAAGCAGTACTCGCTTCGGGCGTTGATCTTTTGGATGACCATCACCATCGTGTCGAACATTTTGCAACGATTAACGGGGTTGATTTTTATGAAGATTCCAAGTCTACTGTTATTCAAGCAACGCAAGCTGCTGTCGGTAGACTCGCGCTGCAACACCGTCCGCTGGTGGTGATTCTTGGCGGCATGAGTAAGGGCGTCGACCGTCGGCCATTGATGGAGTATTTAAAGACGGTGTCTGAGGTCAAAAAAGTTTGCTGTTTTGGCAGCGAGTGTGGCGCGTTCGTTGGTGCTGTGTGTTGTGCAACACTTGACGCCATTGTTAATGATATTAAAGCGACGATGCGGCCCGGTGATATTGTCCTTTTTTCGCCAAGCGGCGCGAGCTTCGATTTCTTTGATAACTACAAGCATCGTGGGCAAGTTTTTAAAGAACTTGTTTTGTCCATAAAATAGCCCCTATACTTTCGTTGGTAACGTTTTTATATCCATTTTTTTTTCCATACATGGATATCGAAGTAATATAATGTTTGGTTTAAATACCGCTCGTGGTAGCCTGTCCGCCGAAGCCTTGTGCGAAGGCCGGAAGCCTGTCGAACCATACGAGCAGGTAGAAAGGGGAGAGTATGGCATTGCAGGATGATCTGTTGCAAAGAGATATTCGTCGGTTTGTTGCCACGGTAGGAGTACTTACGCTTGTGGGGTTTATCTTCATTTATTCATCAAGTTCGATTTATGCTCTTGAAAAATTCGGCTCAGATTATTTTTTTCTTAAAAAACAGCTGATCTATTTTATTCCAAGCTTGGCCGGCATGATGCTTTTTGCCCGCGTTCCGATGACTTTTTGGAAGCGGTGGGCCCCTTGGTTTTTTTTGGCTGCTTTGGGGCTGACGGCCCTTACCCTGGTGCCAAAGTTGGGGCTCAAGTGTCACGGTTCCAATCGATGGATAAATCTTGGGATACTCAGTTTTCAGCCCAGTGAGATGCTTAAGCTTTTCTTATTTATCTATTTCGGGTTCTTCCTTGAGCGTAAGCTTTATTCGATTAAGTCGTTTATTCATAGTTACCTGCCATTTCTCGTAGTGCTGGGGCTGACCTTTGCGGTGCTTTTAAAACAGCCGGACTTTGGGTCAGTCGTAACCATCATGACCACGTCATTGGTCCTCTTTTTTGTTGCCGAGTTTAAGATAGGGCACTTGATAGGGACCTTGCTCGTAGCATTGCCCGGTATGGTGTGGTTGGTGATGACCAAGGCCTACCGACTGCAGCGCATCTTGATCTTTATTAACCCTTGGGCCGATCCACAGGGCAAGGGGTTCCAGATTATTCAGTCGCTCATCGCCATCGGATCAGGGCATTGGTGGGGGCTTGGCCTTGCCGAATCAAAACAAAAATTCTTTTATCTCCCCATGCAGCACACCGACTTTATCTTTCCCATAATCGCCGAGGAAACCGGTTTTATTGGCGCCGTTGCCCTTGCAGGCCTCTTTCTTATGTTCTGTTACTTCGGTTTGCGAGTAGCCCTGTCCTTGGCTGACCCATTTGCCTTCTTCTCAACCCTTGGATTTGTGGTCTTCATAACCTTACAGGCTGTAATTAATATTATGGTCACGGTTGGGCTCCTTCCCACCAAGGGATTAGGGCTTCCATTTGTTAGTTATGGAGGAACAGCGCTCATCAGCTTCTTTTGTATGGTTGGCTTTATCATTAACGCGGCTAGATCGCAGCGTCGGGGTTATAATTAATATATTCTGCCCTTCTATTGACCAGTTGACATGTTTTTTATATCTGGCATACTTTAACTAAGCTTTTTTGGAGGTTACATCAAAGCGATTTAACGAAGAAATAAGCATTTTAATGGAGGAATAAAGAGATATGAATACATTTAATCGACTTTTACTCCGAATTTCATTACAAATAGCAGTTTTGTCTGGCTTTTTGTGTGCTCAGCAACCAGTTGAGCAAAAACCGATTGCTTTGACTGAAAAACCGCAAAAAAATGATGCTTTTTCTCCTGATTTGGCCCAATTTTTGAATAATCAAACCGGCCAGGCTCCTAAACTTGATGAGATGCAAGGTCTTATGGAGGTTTTGAAAAAATCTAAAGAAATGAGTGAAAAACGAAGACAGGCTCAAATCGCCCGTTTATTCGAAGGTCTTCCAGCTGAAACCAAAAATACTGTAGAAAAAGCACGCCAAAAGTACCAGGCCGTTATCCTTGCCTGTAACCTTGGCGATTGTTTGTCTACCGTAAATAAAAATTTGAACGCTATCTTAAAAGAAAACGCTAGCGTCTATCAGGATGTTCTTAGTACACAAAAATATGACGCCGTTGTCCGTGGGGTTGAAAGTCTTCTTATCGCTTTAACTGACGGCAGTTTTAATGCATTGTTACCTGCAACCAAGACCGGCGGATTTGTTATGCCGCTTGTGAGTCCTATGGAAAGCGAGCAGATTTCAGGTGCTACTCAACGTAAGCTTTCTCTTACCCTTACTCAAGTTACTCAGATGCGTACGTTGTTTATGGAAGTATGGGGAAAATTAGGGAATGGGATAACAGATCCGAAGATTTTAGCTGTTCGCAATGAAATTTATTTCTTAACCCTTGTATTGTATGCCGTTGAAAAACAAGATCCCTATGCGCTTATAAAACAGTGTGTTGCCCGTATGCGTCCTGAGTTGTTGGCTGCAACAAAGCTCTTAAGTGGTGCGATTAAAAGATTAGAAGCTTGTGCTGAGCAAGCAGAAAAAAGCAAAAATAGAGCACTTCGGTCTGCGATTCGTCAGTGGACAGATGAATTAAGACGCAATGAACGTGTTATACAAGTATTTAATTCTGTTGACCAACGTATGCGTGCCGGATCGCTTTCACCTGAAAAATTTCAACAACTATTTTCATGTGTAGGATATGTTTACCATTATTTTGGTAAAGAATTTTTGAATCTGTGGGCAAAAGAAGTTTATAAAGGGTACAAGACATCAAATGGTGCCCCAGTACAAGGTGATTATGATAGCTGGTTCTTTGCACGTAAAAGCTTTTGGATTAATAATGCATTAGGCGGGTTGTTTTCAGGAGCGCTTACAATGTGGTTCTTTGATCAGCACCAGAGCGATTTTCTCTCATCATTCGTTCAAATGACTATGACCAATTCAAAAGAACAAAATCTTGCCCAAGTTGGTAAAGAAGTAAATGTAAATATGGCAGCTTTGATGATGCCAGGAATGATGCCCGGTGGTATGGGTGAAAAGACTGCGGTTCAAAGCATGATGAATGGCTTTATGATGAGTGAACCGTTATGGATTAGCAGGGTTGTTGGTGGTTCGCAAGCAGCATCAGTATTTTTCAATCCAATTATGTTTATGATGCATTTACCAAAAGAATTTGAGCTTGGAAGTAAAGTGTTTACCTCATGGGTTTATTATAATTGTTTTCACAACAAGCTTTTCGGTGGTGGAAAATTGTGGAACCCTGATGACGCTGGTATTAAACATGCCATGAAAGATGTTTTTGACGAAGGTAAAAATTATATCAGAAACTACTTATACCTTACATTGGCCTATTCACAGCCAGAACTTTGGAAAACCTTAGAAGAAAAAACGCTGGGTATAGTAAAACCAGAAATGTTGACAACGCTCCTTGATGCATGTTGGCCAGCAGTAATAACAAATATAAAAGGGATATCAGGTTGGGCAAATCTTAAGCGTACTGATTATTATAAAACTGATACTGATGAATGGTTTACGAGTCACTACAGCCAGACCGAGCTTAATCAGAGAGGGTTTGCGCAGTGTGATCTTGACTGGATCAAATGGAATATGTGTAACTATGTTGCAACAAGTTTTGGTGAGCATGTAGGAAGAAAACTTTCATACTCTGAAACAGTCCGTGGATTCTTCAGCGACTGTTTTAATGGTCTGGTAGCAAGAGGTTGGATTAGCCAAGATTTTGCGGCGATTAGTGATGAGTTTGAGCTTGGCATTGACAAGATGCTTGATCAAGTACGCACAATTTTCCTTGAACCAAAAATAAGAGAGCCGCTTGTTTGGGAGCTCAAGAACTTACGTATTCTTGATTACTACGAACACGATGACAAGAAGATCAATTATGAACTTCTAAAAAAAGGACTTGGGATGCTCCAACAAAAGGGTTACATCGATTTTTCAGAGGTTGTAGAACTTGTTACGATCTATAGAGGAGCCTCTACAAAGAAAAATCCACAGGATGCATTGTTGACGCTTCAAGAACGGCAAGAGAAAGAACTTGAAGAAGAAACGGAAAAAGTTGAAAGAACGTTGACGCGATTCAAAGAAATAATAAAGAATAAATTTACTGGTTATATTGGTAGTTCGGTTGGTGGCTGGGTCATGGGTAAACTAGCTAGAATTGGTTGGGATATTTATGATAAGAGTTGTTTTGGTTCAGAGCATCGACCAGGGTTACTCGCCGATCACGCAAAAATCCATCAAAGAAAAGATCTTAATAATCCTGAGAAGCTTAATGAATTAAAATTTGAAATGGCTGGCCTAGAGCTAGCCGCAATTGGTGATGTGTTTGCTTAGGTTTCAATAAATGAGCAACCCTTTAAGTTATTAATCGATGCCGGGACGAGTGAAGAACTTGGCCCCGGTATCAGTCTTTTTAAACAGGATTTCAGGCGGGGAGAAAATTGTATAAAAACAGGAGTTCGTCAAAACACTAAAAGATCCGATCTAGTCTGACATTCAAAAAAAAGGTACTCTCTCAATTTGATCTATTAACTGGTTCAAAAAGGGAGAGTACCATGTTCATTGATAGAACGAGTCTAACGTATCCAATCC
>JBAYHB010000095.1:0-4903 GCA_041666365.1 Candidatus Babeliales bacterium
AATCGATCGTCGCCCTGACCTTTACCAACAAAGCCGCTCAAGAGATGAAAGAACGTATCGTTGCATCATTACAGACGACAAAAAAATTACCGTTTGTTGGAACATTCCACGCCTACTGTTTAACACTGTTGCGTAACAATGCTCACTTGCTCCCCTACGCAACGTTCACCATTCTTGATGCTGATGACCAAGAACAGCTCATTAAAAAGATCTTAAAAAAATATTCTGCCAACAAATACACCACTGCCACTCAAATGCAGTACATGATATCGTTATTTAAAAATCGTTTGGCATCTCAAGGGCACAGCGAAGGCTATAAAGAATCATGGAACACACAACTTTTCAAAGAAGTGTTTTGTGAGTACGAGCAAGAAAAGACAAATGCAAAGTGCTTTGACTTTGATGACCTGCTCGTCAAAGTTCTGGATCTCTTTAAAACAAACGAATCATTTACGCAGCGGCTACAAAAAAGAGTCCGCCATCTTTTGGTCGACGAATACCAAGATACAAGTACCATCCAACACGAACTTTTAAAAAGCATGGTACTTGATAAGAACAAACAATGTACCACCGATTCGATTTGTGCCGTAGGCGATGAAGACCAATCAATCTATTCATGGCGTGGCGCTTCGGTTGCAAACATGCTTACCTTTCAACATGACTTTGCGCCCGTTAAGGTCATAAAAATTGAACAAAATTATCGAACTGTACAACCAATTCTAGATGCCGCAAATGGCTTGATCGGACATAATAAACTGCGCAATGAAAAAACACTGTGGTCAGACAAACAAGCTCGCCAACGTGTTGTATCGCTCACCTGCCGCTCAAGCGAACAAGAAGCAGAGCTCATTGGCTCATTTGTTAAAACGGTACAAAAGAAAAAATCACTCCGCGATATTGCGATCCTATACCGAACTCACTTTCAATCACGCGCGATTGAAGAAGCGCTTATCCGGCACGCCGTTCCCTACAAAATTATCGGCGGCATACGATTTTATGAACGAAAAGAGATCAAAGATATTCTTGCCTACCTACGCCTTTTCGTTAATCCTTACGATAAAATAAGTTTGCTGCGCGTCCTAAATTGCCCTGCGCGCGGTCTGGGTGAAAAATTTGAAGAACAGTTATTGGCTGCATGGCACCGCGAACCACTCCTTGATTTCAAGATGCTTATGACGCAACTGGTAGCAGCGGACGCAAAAATAACACCTGTCAAAAAAACAGCCGTCGAAGATTTTTTGGCGCTCTACCAAGGTGCAGATACAACTCAAATGCCAAGTACCCTCATCAATCGCATTCTGAATGGCACCGAATACATTGCATACCTACGTTCAGCGTATGAAGCCCAAGAGGCAGATACCAAAGTCGAAAACGTCAAAGAGTTTTATGAGTCTGTACTCGACTTTGAAAAAAAGCTGAGCAAGTCAGAAGACAGCACCAATCTTCTTGAACTTTTATTACAAGAGATCGCCCTGCTTCAGGAAAAAATGGATGCAACGGATCAAGAACAATGCGTTGTCCAGATGATGACGCTTCATGCAGCAAAAGGCCTTGAATTTGATACTATTATCATTTCTGGACTTGAAGAAGGTATTTTGCCTGGCTCAAAATCACTGAGCACACTTGAAAGCCTTGAAGAAGAGCGACGCCTCTTTTATGTCGGCATCACGCGTGCAAAAGAATACCTCTTACTTTCCAATGCCGTTGTTCGTCATACTTATGGCCAACGTGTTGACCAAGCGCCCTCACGCTTCGCATCAGAACTTCCACGTGAAGTGATGACTGAAATTGATGGCACACAACAACATGAATTTGTGGTAAAACGCTTGCTTGGACAGTGGTATGGGCTTGAAGGAAGCGATGGCATTCTTACCTTCGCGCGTCCTAAAATGTTACCTGCACCGGTTGCTACGAAAACAACCTTCGCCCCAGCAACGGGTCCTGCAGGGTGTCCTTGGAAGAAAAATGATACGGTTATGCATCAGAAATTTGGTCGTGGAATCATCACAGGCGTCCAAGCGACCGATGATAATGACTACTATCTAACGGTGATTTTCAAAGTGGGACAAAAAAAGATTCTGTCCAAATTCGTAACAAAATAATAATCGCTTGCAACAAAAAAGGAGCCCGACGGTGTCTGACGTCGGGCTCCTTTAAACTTCTAAAAGCTTAAATTAAGCTTTTTGTTCTGTAGTAGGTTTTGCCTCTGCTGCTGCAGGAGCTGCTGCTTCGGCTGTTTGAACTGAAGCTTCTGTTGTTGCTGCTTGTGCAACTTCTTCAGCTTTTGGAGCTTCTACTGGAGCTTGTGTTTGTTCTGTTGTAGGAGCTGTTGCTTCATCCTTTTTGCAGGTTCCGCATGAGCTGAAAAGTGATACACAAACAACTGCAACTGCAGCAAAAAAAAGATTCTTTTGCATATGAAATCCTTTGTAAAAAAAGTTATAAATAAAAAATCAAATCGACACCTCTCTACAGTAAAAAAAAGTCTGAGAAAATGCAACGTTTTTTTTAAAAAAACTTTCACGGCTGCGTCAACGGCACCGTCAGACGAAACCCAGCCCCATGTTTTTGTGGCACAACACTAACCGAACCACCGAGTTGTTGCATGATATCCTGAACGATGGCAAGTCCAAGCCCCATGTTCTTTTTGCCGCTCGAAACATACGGAAGAAAAAGCTTATCCCTAATTTCTGGGGCAATGCCCGGCCCATTGTCAATTATTGTTATCAAAAGCGCCTGCATGTCAAAAGATGGCTGAGCTGTAATCGAAATCCATTTCTGTTTGTCATCTAAGTGTATGGTGGCGAGCGCTTGAATACTGTTATCAAGGATATTGACGATAGCTCGTGTTAGTTTCTTTTTATCAGTAACCACCGTCAACGACGAATCAACGTACGCCAAAAAGGTAATGTCCTGATAGCTAAGGGTATAAAAGCCAATTATATCGCCGATCAGGTCTCCAATATTTGTTTGCTCCAGCGAAAGCTTTGGCATTGATGCAAACGCACTAAAATGATTAACCAGATCTTGTATTATTTTTACCTGGTCAAGAATTGTTTGTGTTGATTGAACAAATAAAGGATCACTGCTTAGTGTTTGCCCGTATTTACGCTGCATCCGCTGTGTTGCTAGTTGTATGGGAGTAAGCGGATTTTTGATTTCATGAGCGATTTGCTGTGCAGCCTCCTGCCACGTTTTAAGCTTATTCGTCTTGACCACTGCCGTAATATCTTCAATAGCAAGGAGTAACGAGGGACCATCCTGTGAGCCCATCGTAGAAACGTGCAACATTAATGTCCGCTGCTCATTATTGACCTGAATTTCCACCTGGCTGGAGGTATTGAGCTGCTTTGCGCTCAGCAGAGAGCGCACCATTACGCTGCACGGACCCATTATCTGCAGTCCGAAAAGATTAATTTTCATGCCGATAACATCGCTATACCCAAGGTACAGTTGTGCAAGCTGACCGGCCGCAGCATTGGCCTTAATGATACGCCCAAATCTATTAAGAACAAAAATCGAGACGGTCAAACGTTCAATCATTGCACTCATTTCATCATTTTTCGCCTCAAGGTCTTCATAACTTTTTTTAAGTGCAGCCGACATTTGATTAAAGCCGATAAGTAATGGGCGCAGATCACTTGATGGATAATCATTAACTGTAACGGTCAGATCTCCCCTGTGCATAGCCTCGGTCGCCCGTAAAAGATCTTGAATGGGCATTGCCATCCCACGGGCAAGATAAAAGGCACACCAGATTGCCAAAAAAATGATGAGTAGCGTAAGTAGCGCAAACGTAAACGTATAATTGAGTTTGATTGATTTCCGCATCTCCATAAGTTGTTGATAATCTGCTTGGGCGCTTTGTACGTCAATCAACGCGCAGCGAAGTTCCTTGGGATAACGCGTAGCAACAATTAAGGTACAATCGCCCAAACGGCATGCCCAATACAGTGAGCCATAAAAATCAAAACAATCCCCTTGCGGCCCAACCTGTGTAATGTCTCTGGCAAAAGCCTTTTTAAGGCTGTGCATCGAACGGTCGTTATGCAATCTAAAGCTTCGCCAGACCGCTACCTCATGATCAAACGAATGAGACAATTGTTGGCCAGCATCATCGGCTGGTAAAAGATATATGGTGTAGGCAAGATGTTTAAGCGCCGCTATGGCGCTACGAATGTTTTTTATTTTTTGATTGCGTTCAAGTTGACTGAAAATTATTGGGCTGAGAACGTCACTCACGTTCTTCCCATAGGCGCCCAACTGCTGGCGCATAAGCGCTGTGTGTTTTTCATGCAGTATCTTACCGCTAGTAAACCCTGTAGAAACGCGGGCCTGAAACCACCGATCGATGTTAGAGGTGATATAACTACCCGCTGTAAAAAAAACGAATAAGGTGGGAATGATTGAAAAGAGGGTAAAGGCAAAGAGAAGATTACGTTTAAACACTGCACCTGGGATGCCTGCACGATGCTCACTGTATAACTTGATGCTATGCCGGACAATTAAGAAAAGAAGCAGCCCGGCAAGAATGATGTGTAAGTTAATAAGGACAAATAAAAATGCTTTCGTAATCCCTGCACCAACCAGCTTTTGTTTGCGTTGAATAATAGAATCAATCAAACCAACGGCGATCAAACTAATGATTGAGATAAAAATTATTATAAGGCGGCGAGTCTTAGGTTGAGGCATTGTTATCTTTCGTTGGTTATAAGTACGCAGGCAGTCTGCATCAACCACAACCTCAAGTCAACGTTGGCATTAACGAATTAATCAATCGAAATTATGGCTTAGATTTTTACTCCCCAAAAATGCATTTTTATTTGACGGGACAACATTTTATTGATACAGTTACAGCCCGTTTCACAAGTTTTAACGTTATCCTCTTCTTCATTATCGAAAG
>JBAYHB010000096.1:0-4901 GCA_041666365.1 Candidatus Babeliales bacterium
ATCATTTCTATGAGAAAAGTTGCGGCCCATTGCGGGACGCAAGGGGTTCTTGTGGTAGGTGAACACTGGGGGAGGGCAAGAAAGGCAGGGACTTTTCCCTGCCTTCTATTTAATTTAGTCGTCCTCGCGGAGGCGGGGACCCAGGCAAATAGCGTCTGGATTTCCGATCTGAGTCGGGAATGACACATGTAGTTTGATGTTTTTTTAAATCGTCGCTAATGGATTCGAGACGCCCTGCGGGCTCCTCACCACGAACGGCTATTTTTTTACATCGATGCGAGTAAGAGCGACAAGAGTGACATCAACTTGATTAAAATATTAAGTGACGGTCCTGATGTATCTTTGAATGGGTCGCCCACCGTGTCGCCAATGACGGCAGCTTTGTGAGCATCAGACCCCTTACCGCCAAAGTGTCCCGCTTCAATATATTTTTTACCGTTGTCCCATGCACCGCCGGCGTTAGCCATAGTCAGTGCGAGTACGACACCGGTCAAGGTTGCACCGGCCAAAAATCCGCCAAGTGCCAAACCACCTTGTGCGCCGAAACTAAATTTGATGACGATCGGAGCTGCAATGGTAACGATACCAGGAAGTAACATTTCATAGAGTGCAGCTTTGGTGCTGATCGCGATACAGCGGTCATAATCTGGTTCAGCTTTGCCTTCAAGAAGTCCTGGGATTTCTTTGAACTGGCGTCTGACTTCCATAACCATCTGCCAAGCAGCTCTGCCTACTGAACGCATGGTCATTGATGAAAGCAAAAATGGCAGTGTACCGCCGATAAACATGCCAGTAAGCACAACAGGGTCAAGAAGATTAAGTGTTGGAATATGTGCTTCCATGCAATACGCAGAGAACAATGCAAGTGCTGCAAACACTGCCGAACCTATTGCAAATCCTTTGCCAAGTGCTGCGGTCATGTTGCCAAGGGCGTCAAGACGATCGGTAATTTGACGAACCGATGCGCCAAAGCCAGACATTTCAGCGATACCGCCGGCGTTGTCTGCAATTGGGCCATACGCGTCAACGGTCATGGTGATGCCAACGGTTGCAAGCATTGAAACGGCTGCAAGTGAAACACCATAAAGTCCGCCACCACAGTAGTGGGCAAAGAAAACAATCAGCGCGATAGAGCAGACCGGAACAACAACTGATTCAAAGCCGATTGAAAGTCCGTAAATAAGATTAGTGCCTGCTCCAGACTTTGATGTTTCTGCCAAGCGGCGTACCGGAGCACCACTGGTATAGTAGTCAGTGACAAGCGCAATGATGATGCCTGAGATAGCGCCCAATGCGATCGCATTGAACAAGGCCATGTCAAGGTTCATGAATGAAAGATATGCGTATGCACCTGAGATAAAGAATGCAATAGCAACGTAGGTTGCAAGGTGCAGCATGTAGTTTAATTTTGTTCTGAAGATAAAGGCTGATCCCAGACCAAGGACCGAGGAGATCAAACCGATAGCACATAACATGATAGGAAGGGTGATGTATGAAATATCACCGGCATAGACGTGGAGTGCAAGGGCGATCGAACCAACAACTGAACCGATATATGATTCGTAGATGTCAGCACCCATACCTGCCGTGTCGCCAACGCAGTCACCAACGTTGTCTGCGATAACGGCTGGGTTACGTGGATCGTCTTCAGGAATCCCCATTTCTACTTTACCTACCAAGTCAGCGCCAACGTCAGCAGCTTTGGTATAGATACCACCGCCAACACGGGCAAACAGTGCGATTGAACTTGCACCGAGTGCAAAACAATCAAGGACTTGGAGGAAGTAATGAGGGGTGTTTTCAACAAAGAAATAAAAGAGCATGCCAAGGGCGAGCAGGCCGATACTGGCTACCGCAAATCCCATAACTGATCCGCCAAGCAATGCGGTCAAAAAAGCAGCTCGTTCGCCGTTGAGCTTTGCTTGAATGGTTGTGGTTTCGTTAGCGCGGGTTGCAGCCTTCATACCGATATAGCCGGCAAGAATTGATGAAAGGCCGCCGCATACGAATGCTGATGCTGCAGTGAAGTTAAAGAATGTGGCCAGGAGCCCGAAGATGATAAGCATGAATACGCTTAAAATTGAGTATTCTTTGCGTAAGAAGGTCATTGCGCCGTTGCGAATGAGCAGGGCTATGTATGCAGAGCGCGCATCGGTATTCTTGTAGCTGACAAGCTTCCAGAATATGAGCGCAGTCAGGGCCAAGCCAAACAGCGCGATGCTAGAAAAAATACCTAAGTATTGAAGTAAAACCATAAAATCTCCTACTATGAAACCAGACAACGGTAAAAACGGCTTTTACACACATCCATACAGTCTAAAAGCTGTTTTGCTTTTGTAAAGAGTAACAAGGGTAAGCTTTCTATGTATTTTTATTGACGAACAACCGATTCTTCGGCATCTTTTCAGGGTCGGGATAATGCGCAGTCCATTACTTATTTTCTCTATCTGTCGTTGGGAAATCTATGAAACTTTCGCTAGCCTGGATTTTTGATCACATAAACGCTGCATGGCACGAACAAGACATTAACCACATTGTCGAGCGATTCAATGCCATCACCGCGGAAATAGAACATATTGAAACAATAAAATTTGATCTCTCTTCGTGTGCACTGTGCTTGTTTTCAAGCGCGGCATCTAATGGTTGGGCGGTCAGTGTCCCTGAATGGAACATGACCGTTACCCTGCCGGCACGCCCTGAAGTTTTTTCGGACAAAGGGCAGCATTATTTCATGGTCAAAAAAGTTGGTGACGCTCTTGTCTGGGCAACGCTGGCTGACTTTGGTGTTGATAAAGGTGGCTTGATCCCTGAAATTGAAGCTGACCAGACTTTGGCCGCCGGCTGCTGGCGTGAGGTTTTTGAACATAGCGACGTTATTATTGAAGTTGATAACAAATCGATTACCCACCGCCCTGATATGTGGGGACACCGTGGGTTTGCGCGTGAGATTGCCGCGTTCTTAAATCTGGGTTTTAAACAAGAACACGAAATGCTTGCTAGTTTGCGCGTACAGGAATTTGCGACCGCGTCAACGATAACCCAATCGACGCCGATTATTATAGAAAATCAGGATGAACAAGCATGCAAATGTTTTTCTGGGCTTTATTTTTCTTCGCTTGTTGCCAAACCTTGTAATCTTTTAATTCTGAGCAGGCTTTTAAAAATTGGAGCCCGTCCTATCAATGGCCTGGTTGATCTGACCAACTATGTAATGAATGACTGGGGCAACCCCGTTCACGCCTACGACGCGCAACGTATCACCGATAAAAAAGTAGTCATCCGCAAAGCATTGCCAGGTGAAAAACTTGATCTGCTTGATGGCAACGGCATTGAATTGACAGTAGATGACTTAGTTGTTGCCGATGGCAAAAAACCAATGTGCCTTGCCGGTATTAAAGGTGGTGTTAACGATTCACTTTCGTCATCAACGACTGCCGTGTTTTTTGAAGCAGCAACGTTTGATGCAGCAACGGTTCGCCATGCTGCCATTCGTCACAAGATCCGCACCGACGCCTCTGCCCGTTTTGAAAAAACGCTTGATCCTATGCAAACGGTGCAAACAACACAGCGTTTTGTCCAGCTTCTCAGGCAGTATGATTTTGCCATGACCTGTGCTGATGAAATCATCGTTGTTGGTTCTTTGCCGCAAGAAACAATTATTGAAATAGACCATGACTTTATTGAGCAACGCATGGGCGTAACACTGCCGCCACACCAAGTCATCGATATGCTTTCGCGCCTTGAATTTAAGGTACTTAAAACGTCCGATGCTCATAAAAAAGCGTTGTATATGGTTTCAGTTCCAACGTTCCGTGCAAGCAAAGATATAAAAATTAAAGAAGATATTCTTGAAGAGATTGTACGTTGTTATGGTTTTGAGCATATTCCCCTCTCGCTGCCAAAAGTGGCGCGTACACCATTTTCGCTGGAACCCATCATGCGTCTGCGAAAATTAAAAAATTATTTGAGCTATGCCGCTGGCATGACCGAGCAACAAGGATATGCGTTCCTTGATGAGGCCTTTACCAAACAGTTGGGCGTTCAGCTTGAGGCGACATCGCAGCTTGTTAACCCTGTATCAGAAAATATGTGCCAACTTATTCCATCACTCATTCCAAACCTCCTTAAAAATGTGAGCGACAACTTGGCTCAGGCCGAATCGCTTGCGTTCTATGAGGTTGGACGCGTGTGGATACGCGCTACAGCTGATGACGTAAGTGAGCAGCAGCGGCTTGCTGGAATCTTCTTTGAAAAACGGAAACCAGTCAATTTTTATGAATGTAAACACCGGGTAACAGAACTTTTCAGCGTTCTTGGATTTCCAGCTGCATCCCTGACATGGCAAAAATATGCCGGCAAAAATGTGTGGTATCATCCGTTTCAATCAGCTCAGCTTGTGATTGATGGCCAGATTGTTGGCAGCATGGGTATGCTTGATGCGACCCTACTGCGCACGCTTGATGTACTTGATGAAAGCAGCGCCTGTTTGTTTGATATCGACGCTGAATTTCTTTTAACGGCCAAGCGAGCAACGGCTCGTTATCAGCAGCTTTCAAAGTTTCAAGAAACTTTTTTTGATCTCAGTCTTTTGGTTCCGCTTACCGTGACCGCTCAAACGTTACAGCAAACGTTGGCAAGCATTGATCCTTTGGTACGTCGCGTTGAATTGATTGATTTCTTCGAGAAAAAAGAATGGCATGACGTGCGCTCGCTGACCTTGCGTTGCTGGGTGTGCCATGACGAAAAGACGCTTGAAAAACATGAGATTGATGCATTGTGGCAAAAAGCTATTACCACGTTGGAGCAGCATGGAACACGTATTCGTAGTTGAATGACGGGCACTCACCACAAACGGATTTAATTGAGATTTAGTTAACAGAACAGGTAGTATTATGGCAAAA
>JBAYHB010000097.1:0-4848 GCA_041666365.1 Candidatus Babeliales bacterium
AACAAGCTCGATACGCCAGAAGAATCTATCAGACGATCTAAGATGAAAAAAGTAGATTCTGAAATCACGCGTTTTGATAGAATTCTACAGGCTTTTTCCCAAGTTGTTGCCTAACTCCTGTAAGAGAGGACAACAAGCATTTTCAACAGGAATCATAGCTTCTTTAACAAATTTTTTAAATTTTCCAGATTTCATCTCATGTAAATAAATTTGGACAAGCGACCGTAAAGGGCGTTCAATAGTTCCCCTATGTACGTCAATGCTGCAATCTCTGGCTATTTCAGCATCTCTTTATGGCTCAACGAAACAGAGGGGATTTGGTTATTTTTATAGGTCCAAGAACCAAATACAAAACTAGGAGCAGAAAGAGCAATAACCGCATTCATCTCGCCTGGAAATGTAGATGCAAGAAGAAGAGCAAGATCGCCGCCTGTAGATTGTCCTATAAGCGCGATTTTACTGTCATCAACTTGTGGTTGTTTTTTTAACCATTGCATTGCATTTTTAAAATATTCTAATGGGATCAAAGAAAGATTTTTCGGCAATCCCTCTACACCAAAATATCTCAATTCAAAAACGGCATATCCATGTGATGCAAGAAGTTGAGATACGTAGTTAGGAAGTTGGCCGCTAGAACCAGGAATTGCCATAACACCGGGGCACCTTTTGCCTTTTGGGTAAAATAATGTACCTACAACACCTTGTTCACGAATTTCCTTTTTTTCTATGTTAGGTGCAATGTAGGGACGATACATTGTTTCTTGAGTTAAAAGTTTGTTACCTGAAAAAACCGAAAGCTCGAATGGGGTCAAATTTAGCGATATGAGCATACTTAATGTTTGATTCTTAATTGTTGGGGTCATCGACCAGAACAGTCCCATTGGATCGATTCCATTGTATGATCCTGAAGTTGGAGCTTGCTTGGCAACGTTTACTATTCCCTTATCATCGGCTTGAAATGTTGCGCGTGAAAGCCATGCATTGTTATCTTTGTCCTTGCATGAAGCCTCAATGATAACTTGCTCATGAGGTTTAAGGTGTGAGATAACAATTTCAATGGGTTCATCAATGAGGTTTTTTTCGGGGGTTGCGGTGATGATTGGTTTGGCTTTGGGCCAAAAGAAAACTCCGCTAGATATGGTGATTGCGCTTAACAATAGAATTGCCAAGAATATTTTTTTCTTATTCATCATTCAAATGATCTTTCCCATACGCAAAATTAAGTTATTCCAAAAAACGGTGCATCACGTACGCATCAACATAGCCGAGCGTCAAATGATTAAAAGCTTTCGGTAATGTACCGACGATCTTGAACCCAAGTCTTTGATACAGCTCAACGGCCCTTGTATTTGTTGCCACCACCAGATTATACTGCATCGCCTTAAACCCAAGCCGCTCAGCTTCCTCGAGCGAATGCTGCACCATCTGCGTTCCTATCCCATGCCCTTGCCATTTTGGATGCACCATGTAGCCGCCGTTAACAACATGCGAGCCTAATCCAGGAAAGTTTGCTTTCAAAACATAGGTTCCAACGATGATGCCGTCTTTTACCGCTTTATAGGCGTGCATGCCTTTGCCCATCCAATATTCTTTCGCTTGGTCATAGGTGGTTTCGGGCGGAAATGAAATCGTGTTACCAGAAAGAACGATTAAATGAAAAATCTCCCAAATCGCAGAAAAGTCTTGTTCAAGCGCAGGTTGCATGTGAACCGGTTTAGAAAAAACAGCCATTATTTCCCTTCAAGATAATACCAACGTCGACTTTTTTAAAATTAACCCTGCAATCTGCAAAATTCCCATCATCTCGCCTTACCGCATAACAGTTTTAGTGCCCAACACAACCTCACCCAGCGCTCTATTACCCAAAATAACAATTGATTTAACCGCAATATCTGGAGATATGCTGTCCATAAATAGCCGCCATGCAATATCATCGGTCATTTCAATTTTGGTTACAGGTTCTTTTTTCAGTTGTTTAACCAGTTGCCATTGAGTTTCTGTTTTTTCAAGGAACCAAAAGCCTCCACCTTCACCTGTTATATGAATTTCAATACCACAACCTAATGCCGCCTCAGTATTTCTATAACCGTGTGGCAAACCCCTCATGAAAGTGTCAATCGCGGGATAAAAAAATTCTCTTGAATTTATGCCAGGTCTATTTACAGCCAATCGAATTTGCATTTGATGATGCCATTTTTCAGTGTACTCACGTGCAATATCAAACCAATTTTGTGATTCCGACTCTCCTGCCCATGCCACAGAAAATGCGGCCTTGTCATTGGGATTGAGCGTTTTAAGATATTCATACATTTGTGATTCAGAAAATTCCAACAATGAAATGATTATATCAGGACTCAAACGCTTGGTTGCATCGATCCATGCTTTGTTTAGTGCTTGAATATAGTTTACCAAATCATCATACGTTTTTATTGAGGGAGGCGTACTCTGATAATTATCCCTACACATTGATAAACGCTTTAAAGATGTATCCAGTATGTGTGAGGCCAAATCTTTTACCGTTCTTCCCGGTAACACCGTTGGTATAGCCCATTCGTCTTCATTGAGGCTTTTTAATAAACTTATTAAGTTTTTGTTCATTTCAGGAAATAAAGGTAGAACCTCAATTACCGGCAAATTACCCGCATGATTTTGAATCATGAATAAATCTCCTTTCACGAAAGTACGAGCGTTGACCTTCTTAAAATTAACCCTGCAATAAACAACATGCAAGCGCCCAGCACGATGGGCATCTGTACCGAGAGGCCGAGCAGCGGGCCAGCGATCAGTGGACTGGCAATGAGCGCGATCGATTGCACCGACTGCAAGATCCCCATCATCTCGCCCTGAGCTTTGTCTGAAGAGTGGTTGGAA
Organism: Candidatus Babeliales bacterium; assembly: GCA_041666365.1. Lineage (GTDB taxonomy): Bacteria > Babelota > Babeliae > Babelales > RVW-14 > JBAYHB01. The sequence continues at coordinate 2,872 of JBAYHB010000097.1, forward strand.
ATGATGGCAGATGTTGCGGGGAAAATGAGCGCCATCAAAAATTGTTGGGCAGGAATGCAGAGCCAATAGATCCATTCTGTTGTCGCGATCAGGTGGATGCCAATTGATAGGGCGCACAGCATAAGTGCGTAGTATAAAATTGTCTCAGTCTTGAATCGGTTAACCAGCGGCCTGATAAGCAGTCCTGCGCTCAGAGCATACCATGCGGCTCCCCAGGCGTACCGATTGCCCACCATTTCAACGGTGAAGTTGTAGCTCGTAATCCAATGCGTTGGAATAAATTCCCAATAAAATGACCAGCCGAAGTTGTAACAAAAAACAGCTAAGAAAAATAAAAAGAATCCCGGCAGTACCCACGCTTTTTTTAGGTTTTTAATGCCGAAGGAAAGGACGCTATTTTTGTTTGGGGTGGTGCAGGTTTCTTTAAATACCAACGCGACGGAAATAAAGTTGATGGTATCCATGATCGCCGCGCAGACAAACGGGACGGCATAGCCAGAAAACATACCGATGCTCATGGTTGAAAGTTTGCCACCTAAAAAGGGTCCGACGGCAAATCCGGTGCCTGCAGCCATGTGGAGCAGTCCAAAATGCTTAGCCTTTTCTTCAGGGGTACTGACGTCAGCGATAGCAGCACTGCCAACCGCTTCATTACCGGCGGCAAAACCTATCAAAAGGCGAGATAGCCCAAGTAACCAAATATTCTGCAAAAGTACGCCGGAGAGCGCAACTGAATATCCAACAACATCCAACGCGATGCTTGCCAGAAGCAACTTTTTTCTGCCAAAGCGGTCGGACAGCGTTCCTAAGATCGGGGCGCCAAAAAATTGCGCCAGCGGCATGAGGGACAAGATGATACCGAGCCATAGGCCGCGTGCAGCGTGCGATGTTGCAGCGGGTAAAAAGTTGATGTCGGCGCGGAAAAGCATCGATAGAAACAAGGGGTACACAAGCCCAACACCTATAAAGTCGATAAAGAACATTAACAGGATCGAGCCGAGTGAGGCATATTTTTGAAGTCTTTTCATGGGAAAGGTCTTTCGTTAATTGTGTGTGGCAACGTTGTCCTATTTCTTGTGGGCTTTTTTATTACGTACAATTTTCTTTGGTTTGGTCTCATTCAGCGCTTCTTGTTTGCCAAGTTCAGCTTCGATTTCTTCGATCGATGGTAAACTTCCACGTAAATTCTTAGGCAGTTTATTGACGAATTCTGTTGCGTATTCGGCTACACCGATAGGTTTGTTAATATCTCGTAGCGCGTATTCAGCTTCAAGATTGTTTTTGGTTTTGCAGAGTATCAAACCTATCGTGGGTTTATCTTCAGGACTGCGCAGCATATCATCAATGGCTGAGAGATAGAAATTGATTTGTCCGGCATCTCGTGGATTGAAGCTGCGCGCCTTTAATTCGATAACAACAAAGCATCGAAGCTTGAAATGATAGAACAGAAGATCTATAAAATAATCTTTATCGCCGATGAAGAGATGGTACTGTCGGCCAACAAATGAAAAACCTTGCCCTAATTCCAGCAAGAACCTCTGAATATGATCGATCAGCCCTTTTTCAACTTCAAATTCAAAGTGTTCTTTGCGTAACGTTAGGAAGTCGAATATATACGGATCTTTGAGCGATTGGTTCGCCATATCAGAATCTGAAGCTGGTAAGGTTCGTTTGAAGTTGGTAATGGCCTTGCCCTTGCGTTGGTATAGCGATGATTCAATCCACATCTCAAGGATAGATCGGCTCCAACCATTTTCAATAGATTGCCGCGCGTACCAAAATCGCTCCTCATTATTCTTTAGTTTTTGGAGTAAGCGCATGTTATGTCCCCACGAAATATTGAATATCGGTAGGTCTTCTAATTTCTTCTGAAAGGGTAAACCACTAGTTTGACTAGTTGGACCCTCCAGGCTTGGCCTAAAGATTTAGTTTTAAAGAGATGATGTTGAGATATGCTGGTCCTTCAGTGGCTTGACG
>JBAYHB010000098.1:0-4772 GCA_041666365.1 Candidatus Babeliales bacterium
ACTGCACAGCACGGCGATCACGCTGCCAATCATCAGTGACATGGCGGTGTTGGCTGATTGAAGTGCGGTAACAAGATCATTACAACCCCCAACCAAGCTGGCGTTACCCGTACGCAGCATCCAAAAGAAGACAAGGCCCAAAAGCAACCCTAACGGAGCAACAAAATCAACCATACTTCCATCATTTTGGCGTTCGATAGGAACTGGCGATTGATGCCTAAGCACAGGGATCCTTCCAGCAAAAAGATTGCCCGTCGCGGCAGCAATTTTTTCATGCTCGGCAAAGATGCCAAACGAATATTTTTTAAGAACAAAGATCCAGACAGCAATCAGAACAAAAATCGAATAAAAAAGAAAAGGGATAATCTTTAGATACATCATAAACGGATCACCGATCACCAGCGCGCCAACTTTCCCTTGTACTCCAATTCCAGAGTTGCGCATTTGCCCCATAATTTCAGCAACCCAACTGGTCAGCGGTACCATAATCGCTAATGGTGCTGCGACAGTGTTGACCAAGAACGCAAGTTTTACACGCGGGATCTTGTAACGATCGGTAATCGGTTGCATCACCGACCCAACGGTAAGACTGCTAAAATAGTCATCGATGAAAAAAAACAATGACATACAGAGCGAACTGCATTGAGCAGCCGTCGCGCTTTTCAGACGCTTACTTATGAATGTGCCGTAGGCGTAGGCCCCGCCGGACTGACGCAGAAGAACAATAAAAACGCCAAGCACTAACAAAAAGATACAAATGAAAAGATAGTAACTCGACCAAAAGGCTTCAAGCGATAAAAGATTTTTTAACTCTGATGCACTCATAAAGCGCTGAAAAATTGTATTTCCTGCCTCCATCACATCACACTGTTTACTGATGAGTGCCGCTGAGATAATACCGACAGAAAGCGCTGGTAAAATGCGGCGCGTAAGCGCAACGATGGTCACAACAATAATTGGGGGCAAAACAACAAGCCATTGGTAATACATAGACACCTTTTCATTTTGGCGCTTAAAAGCTACAACTGTTTACTCCGCTACCTAAATATTCTATCATACTCTCTGCCCTTCATGAAGGTTATATCATTTCAATTATATTTTTGCATACTTGTATATAAGTATACTTTTGGTATTCTTATGTACGGTTATATTGTTGTAGCGAAGTAAAAAAAATATTTTAGGAGTGCCCGTGAAAGAAAGTATGGTTAGGTTAAGTTTCGACATTCCAATTCAAGAACATATCATATTAAAAAGTGAGTGCGCGCAAGCTAGGGTTGCAATGAAAGATTTCTTGCAAGAACTGGTTTTAAAGGGGATACACGAATTAGGTGAAAAACAATTACGAAAAAGATTAAAAAAATCGATACAGCAATCAAAAGAGGGCAAGGTTAAGAGCAGGGGATCTTTTGCCAAGTATGTAGAAAATGAAATTTGAATTAGTTTTCACCAACCATGCTGATCAACAAATGGATGAACTTGAGAATGATAACAACAAACGGGCTGTGTTAAAGGTCGTGCTTAAAGTCTTTGGATTTATGGAAAAAAATCTGCGACATCCCTCATTAAATACTCACAAGTATGATGCAATTAGGGGGCCCAACAATGAAGATATTTTTGAATCCTATGCACAAAATAAAACACCAGGGGCCTATCGAGTCTTTTGGCATTATGGTCCTGGAAAAGGAAAGATCACCATTCTTGAAATTTGTCCCCACCCGTAGGAGTCTTATGAATATAATTTTTTTATACGGCCCTCCTGCTGTCGGCAAGCTAACAGTCGCAAAAGAATTGCACCAACTTACTGGATATAAAATACTGCATAACCATCTAACGGTCGACCTGGTCAGCTCAATCTTTGATTTTGAATCAGTGCCTTTTTACCATTTCAATAAAAAATTTAGACTGGAATTAATCAAGGGTGCTATCAACTACGGCGTCAATGGCATGATTCTTACCTACTGTTATAAAAACAATGCCGCGCAACATGCTTTCATCAAGTCTTTGATACGGCTAGTCAAAAGAAATAATGCGACCATTCACTTCGTAGCACTTACAGCATCGCCAGAGGTACTTGAACAAAGGGTTACGGAGCAATCAAGGCACGCTACAACCAAAATCAAAACGGTTCAGCATTTAAGAGAGAGTTTCAAAAAACACGATATGCTCTCGCTTATTCCATACGTCGAAAGCTTGACCATTGATACGACCAAGCAAAGCCCCAAGTTGGTTGCTGAAGAAATTATTAAAAAACTCAAGCTTATACAAAGCAGAAAAATACAATAAAGCTTGCTTCCTTGAACCCCAGCGAAATTTTATGGTACCCATGGAAAAAACACTCCCTTCACTTCTCGCTCATCTTATCCCAGCAGAACACCGCTGGAAGATTGAACTGCTCAAACAGTGGGACAGTATCATTGGGCCGCTCAAAGAAAAAGTAATTATCGATAAAATTCAAGACAACGTCCTGATCCTTGGCGTTGTCCATCCTGCGTGGGCACAAGAATTGCTCATGTTTATGCCGCTGCTCAAACAAAAAATTAACGCCTGTTGCGACAAAGAACGTATCACCGTTATCCGTTTTAGGTTCATCGACAAAGCAACACTTCATAGTAAAATTGCGGGGATCCGAACAAAAAAGCGAAAAATAACAGCTCTCCCTTTCAAGCATGGTACACTCAATAATGCTGAGACGAAGGCTCTTGCTGGAATAAAAAATCTAAATCTACGCGAAGCGCTCGAGCATTTTTTGTACGCAAGCCGCCAAAGGAACCCTAAAAAGGAATAAGCGACTGCCCGATCACTATTTCGAAGTGTATCAACGATCTCCAGCCAACCCTATCAAACCTTACCAAAGCCGTATAATTCTCATTGACTTCATCGACGACAAATTAAAGTATCTCGCGTTGATAGTTACAGGAAGTATTTCAGAAACGCATAAATGTTTTTGTGCTCAAGTCTTTTTAGATTATGGCATTTATTACATTCAGCACGAGGTTTTTATTGCAAAAAATATTGGCTGTTTCTGCTTTACAAATAGGAATCACCATGTTAACTTTCGTCGCAGAAAAATGGACCTTTTAAAAAATAAAAGGCCACATAGTAAAAGGCGAGCTCCATTTCGGACGGGTTAGTAGTATGAATATTTATCGGGGTTTTGCAATCTTTTTTTAATCATCATAAAGGAGTACGTAATGCTAAGACACAAACAACCATTTTTTTTCGTAGTCGCAATTCTCAGTGCCTCTATTTTCCATGTCACTGCTTTCTATTCACTTCATGCTGCACAAAGATCAGATCAAAATCATGCAGCTCATTTGCACGACTATCAGGATGAGCAAGATTTTAGTGCCGTAAGTGAAGAAAAATATCCCGAAGAACAGCAACAACCTCATCAGAATCAGCCTCAGCGCGTAAGAATATTCGAAGAAAGACATCCTGATGCTCAGCCGCAAGTTCACCAGAATCAACCTCAGCCCCTGAGAAGCTACAATGAACAGGATTATCTGCGAGCGAGGAACGGCGAAAAAAATCTTGCTAATGCTCATTTGGAAGGGGCAGATCTTTCAAATCTTGATTTGCGAGGGGTCGACTTTAGCGGTGCAGATTTAACCGGCGCCAATCTTGATGATTCAGATTTAAGCGGAGCAATGTTTAATGGTGGTTCGCTTGTTAATGCACACATAATAAACCAAGCCCAAAGAAGTTACGATAATGTCCAAATTATAAGAACTAATTGCAGCGGAATTGCTCTTGCTAATGTACGCTTTTCTGACCACTCATTTATTAATGAGGCTCGTTTTTCACATGCGTGGTTTCACAACGTTCGTTTTGTGGATTCAGAAATCAGGAATACTACTATGACCTTTTTGAATGCAGAGAATCTCGAGTTTATTGCCATGACATTAAACGTAATTAATTTTAGTTATGCCCACATATTGTACTTGGTAATTGATAAATCAAAGCATATTGGAGAAGGACTTGATTTTTCTTACGCAACAATTTTTAGAGGTCGTATAAAGGGCGAAGATCAAGAACAATATGAAAAAAACAAGCAATGGGCAAATTGGATACGGTGGGGAGGGACAGGACTGGGAGCCTGTATGTTAGCTGGAAGTGCATACATACTTTGGTCAGCGGAAGCCCCATCAAGACCAACAAGCTCTGTTCCCCCAGGGCAAGAACTCATTGGCAAGTTAAATGAAATGAATACAGGGCTCTATGAAATAAATGGAACGAGCAATGCTAATGGTTTTTTTTGGTCACTTCTTGAAAACAATAGAGCTATCAGAGTTGCTAGAGAGCACCCATACGCCGTAGCTTTAGGGGCTGCCGGCGGAGCGGTTATGTACTATGCAAATCGCTACTATTGCTGCCTCCCAATGGTCCAAGGTGAATTACATCATGCCAATTTTAATTGTACACGATTAGAAGAGGTTTCATTTTCAGATATTAAGCTCACCGAGTGTAGAAATGTTAATCACCTCAGAGACGCATCAGGTGTTTCTTTTCAAAATGCCTCGAGTAATGATAATGCTACTATCCAATTATTCGAAAGTAGCGGAGCAAAGGAGGAAGGGAAACAATGCAAAGATGCATTTAAATTTTATTGGACTAATGCAGATCGGCAGCAGGTTGCCACTCGGGCGACAATGTCACTGCCATCAGAAAATAGCTCAACAGAACAAACCCACCAACAAGTTCACAATACGCAAGAAATTAACATAAATGGTCCGCCCGCTTATAACCAAGATGCCTTTGAGCGACTAAAAAAT
>JBAYHB010000099.1:0-4663 GCA_041666365.1 Candidatus Babeliales bacterium
ATCTTCAATTAAATGCACAATTTCTATAATCTCAGATTCTTTCATCCCTCTGGTTGTCACAGCTGGTGTTCCAACACGAATACCGCTGGTAACAAGGGGAGACGCAGTATCAAACGGAATCATGTTGCGATTCAAAATAATATTGCATTGCATCAAGACTTCTTCAACCTGCCGGCCTGTCAGCACTGCACCTTTAAATTGTTTGCTACGCAAATCAACTAAAAGAAGGTGCGTATCAGTACCTCCCGTAACAACGCGATACCCAAGATCGATAAACGCAGCTGCCATTGCCTTCGCATTAACAATCACTTGCTGTTGATAGGTCTTAAATGCAGGCAACATCGCTTCTTCAAATGCCACTGCTTTGGCCGCTATCACATGCATAAGCGGTCCACCCTGCACTCCTGGCATTACTGATTTATCAAGCATCTGAGCACGCTCTTTTTGAGCACAAATAATACCACCACGCGGTCCACGCAATGTCTTGTGGGTTGTGCTGCTCACAAAATCGGCATAGGGCATTGGGCTCGGAATAATCTCAGCCGCAATCGGACCAGCAATGTGTGCCATATCAACTAAAAAAAACGCGTTAACTTGTTTGGCAATAGCTGCAAATTTTTCATAATCAATCAGGCGGGCATAGGCCGAAGCCCCGGCAACAATCATTTTAGGTTTATGTTGATGGGCTAAGCGCTCAACTTCAATATAATCGATGCATTCAGTTTCAGGATCAACGCTGTAGTGAACAAAATTAAAAAGACTACCGGAGAAATTAATTTTATGGCCATGGGTTAAGTGTCCCCCGGCACCAAGATTCATTCCCAAAACAGTATCGCCGGGTTTGAGGCAACTAAAATACACCGCAAAGTTGGCTGTCGAACCAGAATGTGGCTGAACGTTAATGTGGTCGGCTTTAAATAATTTTTTACCAAGCTCGATGGCATAATTTTCAACTTCATCAATCACCTGGCATCCACCGTAATAACGTTTTGATGGGTAGCCTTCGGCATATTTATTGGTAAGCACCGACCCTGTAGCCTCTAAAACATTTTTGCTTACATAATTTTCTGACGCAATCAAGTTTATCGTTCCGTTTTGACGCTCGCGCTCTTTTTTAATCAGTGAAACAATCATACTCATAAAAAATCCTTTAACCAAAACTATTGACCTTGTTACCACGCTTTTTCTATGGTGAGAACAGTAGAAAGTGTAGCACGTTTTTAACGGAGAAATCAGAGAGGATTTTTTTATGAAGAAAATTATTCTTCCATTGCTTGTTGTGCTCGCGAGCACAACAAACACTACCATTTTCCCACGACACGGCCATCACGGCGGAGGCGGCGGAGCAATTGTCGGAGCACTCGGCGGCCTGGCTGTCGGCACGATGGTTGGCACAGCAGTTGCTCAAGGCTCCCGCAGTGATCGCGCAGCCGACCAAGCAGCACAAGAGGCGGTTAAGGCTCAAGAAAAAACAGAACAACTACGCATAGAACAAGAACGTCAACGTGTCGCACAGATTGAACGCGATGCCGACCGTAGAGAACTTGATCGTAAAATCGAAGAACAACGCAAGGTCATTGAACAACAGCAGCAACAACAAAGCCAATCTTCAAGCAGCACGATGGTCATTGCACTCAGCATCATCGCCGGTTTACTTCTCATGTCAGTTGCCGGTCTTCTGCTCGTTTTGTTCAGACGATAAAAATTATTATTACAAACAAAAGAAGAAAGCGCCTGTCATTCAACAGACGCTTTCTTCTTTGATCTTAATCGTTGTTTTTTTGCTTTTTATTACTATTGTGGTTTATTACAATACAACCAAACTCCGCCAGCTACAACACCCGCCTTAAATGCATTACCCATAAGTAGACTCGCAGCTTCCGCCTTGTGATATTTAACAATCCATTTCAAAAAACCTTCATTTTGACGCCCCAAGGTCTTACGTGCTGCAGCATTTTCATCAGTATTATAAAGCTTGTGAAGATCTAATAATGTAAGCATTGCGTCTGTAACTAAAAAAACACCCCCGGCTATGCCTGGTGTACTCACAGCCTTAGCTTTTTGTACTCCTGCACCAGCCACAGCCAAACACAACGCGAGAGACAATATCTTTTTCATAAAAATCCCTTTCTTGAATTTTAAACCTACCCACCCCACCATGGAGCGCATTTTCTATTAGAATCAATTATATCACCTACAAATAAACTGTCAAACGACCAACCAAAAGTACTAAATATGATAAATATCGATAAAATATTGCGGTTTGTATTGATTTTTGATCAATTTTCTATGGTGAGAACAGTAGAAAGTGTCACGTTTTTAGCAGAGAAATCAGAGAGGATTTTTTTATGAAGAAAATTATTCTTCCATTGCTTATTGTGCTCACGAGCACAACAAATACTACCATTTTCCCACGACACGGCCATCACGGCGGAGGCGGCGGAGCAATTGTCGGTGCACTCGGCGGCCTGGCTGTCGGCACGATGGTTGGCACAGCAGTTGCTCAAGGCTCCCGCAGTGATCGCGCAGCCGACCAAGCAGCACAAGAGGCAGTTGAAGCCCAAGAGAAAACAGAACAACTACGCATAGAACAAGAACGCCAACGCGTTGCTCAGATTGAACGCGATGCCGACCGTAGAGAACTTGATCGTAAAATCGAAGAACAACGCAAGATCATTGAACAACAACAACCTCAATCATCAAGCAGCACGTTGGTCATTGCACTCAGCATCATCGCCGGCTTACTTCTCATGTCAGTTGCCGGACTTCTGCTCGTTTTGTTTAGACGATAAATTTTTTTACGTAGTATTCAACGAAGAAAGTATCCGCCGTCGGATGCTTTCTTCGTTTTGTTCGATTGTCATTGAAGTGTTTTGCACAAGATATCTTCTTGCGACACCCCTACAAAACAAAAAGGCTCCGATCTCTCGAAACCCCATTGTCGTAAAGTTTTTATAATATGAGTTATGATGAATGCGATGAATAAAAAGCGCTGTTTGTTACTGTTATCTTATGATTACCTACGCTTTCTAAAATGGCTTTAGCTTCCTTTTGAGCTGCTTGTTGGTCGACCATTGTTGCTACATGATCATTAACTAGCAACAGGCGTCGCTTTACCGTCATGCGGCGGTCGATTACGTTGGCATTCTTCATAGCCTGATAACCATCTTCACCTTCTACAATAAATGCAGTGCTTTCGCCAGGAAGCAGACATCCAGGGAATGCCGCTTTGTATTCTGCTTCACTTAAAAAGATAGCTTCCCCTGGTAAGCAATGCTCTTTGTTCTCATCGCAAGAACTCTGATTGTATACAAAAAAACCTCTACCAACCACACCCCCAATTATTAGGGCTTCAACAGCATGTCCAATTGTCATGAGGTAGCCGATAAATCCTCCCAATGTAGCTTCTGTACCTTCATCAAGAGTATAAACGTATTGGGCATACATCCCACCGATTGCTGCAGCAAGACCAACAGCTACCGATGTGCCAACCTTGGCGTTGAGAACATCAGCTGTCGTAATCTTGGCGTTGGCTTGTTGCATTCCTGCACCGGCTACAGCCAAACATAACGCGAGTGACAGTATCTTTTTCATATAAATCCCTTTCTTGAATTAAAACCTCCACCCACCATGGGGCATTTTTACTATCAGAGTGGATTCTACCCCCCCCCTGGCAAATTGTCAAGCTGCTAATTAACAGGCGTGATGCGAGAAATACTAGATTAATATTACAATCTGCATCAATATTTGATGCGTTTTGGGTAACTTTTCAAAACTTGAATTAAAGATGGGATATTGTCCGTCTTACTAAAGTCGGCTACATTGATACCTGTCTTTGGTTAAATGACCGCATAACTTCAAAAAAGGATCACTATGAATCGCTCTTTATCGATTAATCGTTCAGTAAAACTAATCTATCTTTGTCTCCTAGTCATACTCACCCCTGCCTGCACATCGCACAAAACTTCCCACTCAAAGGCAGATATAACCTATGACTCCAAAGCGCTTCCTGTGATTATTCTGGGCGGCGGCATCGCAGGTTTAACGTCGGCCTTGTACTGCTCACAAGCAAATATTCCATGTCTTGTTATCGAAGGCCCAAAACCGGGTGGTGCGCTCAGTCAATCACACTCCGTGCGCAACTGGCCAGGCGTCATCGACTTGCCAGGTGCCGATATCGTAGGGGCGCTCAAAAAACAGGTCACCGCTGCCGGCATTACCATCGTTCAAGAAAAAGTAACCTCCGTTGATCTGTCCCATCGCCCATTCACCGTTACCACTTCGGCAACAGCCCAAAGCGACCGCTACGAAACGCGCACGGCCAACGCCTGTGTTATCGCCATGGGAACCGAGCCTAATTTCTTAAATATCCCTGGCGAACGAGGAGCCGATGGGTACTGGGGCCGGGGCATCACGAACTGTGCCGTCTGCGAAGGCTCACTGTGCAAAGGCAAAAAAGTAGCAATCGTTGGTGGTGGGGATGCAGCAATGGTTGAAGCTGGGTACCTGGCAGACATCGCAGCCCACGTTACTATTTTTGTCCGCGGTAAACACCTACGCGCCAAAGACGAAAAAACAAAAGACCGAACCCTAGGCAAACCAAATGTTTCCATCATGTATGAAACGCAGGTCACGAGAGCTGAAGGCGACAAGGACCACCTAA
>JBAYHB010000100.1:0-4662 GCA_041666365.1 Candidatus Babeliales bacterium
ATGGCAAGGCATTACAGATGTGTACCTCGCATGTTCTGGCCCAAAGTTTCCCAGCATCATTCGGTGTATCGTTCCAAGATAAGGATGGCCAGGTAAAGTCGCCATTTTGCACCAGCTGGGGACTGACAACCCGTTCGATCGGTGCGATCGTCATGACCCATGGTGACCAGAATGGTCTGATTATGCCTCCGCGCATTGCTCCAACACAGGGCATTATTATTCCAATTTACAAGACCGACGAAGAACGCCTGGCTGTCATGGCACAGGCCAAAGCGCTTAAACAAGAGCTTACACAAAGTGGCTTTAGAGTTGAGATTGATTATGATGATCAGTTATCGCCGGGCGCCAAATTCTATCGCTGGGAAGTACGTGGAGTGCCTGTACGTATTGAACTGGGGCCTAAAGATCTTGAAAAACGGCAGGTTGTTTTTGTTAACCGGGCTCAAGAAGACAGGGTGCTTAAAAAACAGTTCATATCATTTGACCAAGTTTCAACAGCGTTTGGACAGCTTTGTGTTGATATTCAAGCGATGCTGTATACTAAGGCAAAAGAACGTATGATGGCGCAATGGCATCACGTGGACACACTGGCCGAAGTAGGGGAGAGGCTTGAAGCAAAAGGCGGCCTCTATCAAACCGGGTGGTGTGGCAAGGCAACTTGTGAAGAAAAAGTTAAAGAGGCAAAAGGAACAATACGTTGCCTGCTCAACGAAAAACGGCATTCAGTATGTTTTGCTTGCGGCCAGCAAAGTAAAAACGATATCTTGATCGCTAAGGCGTATTAAAATAACTTCTCTAACATGGTGTTACTGCATGAGCGGGGCGATCGATTATTTTGCGCAATTTCAAACGTATTTGTTGACTGAAAAGCGAGTGTCAGCAAATACGTTTGCTGCATACAACCAAGATATTCAACAACTTGATCTCTATCTAAAAAAAAACAGCGTTCCCGTAGCAGTAATTACCAAACGGCATCTTCAAGGTTTTTTGAAACTGTTTCGCGATCAAAAACTCAAAGCAAAGACGTTATCCCGTAAGATCTCAACACTCAAACTTTTTTTTTCATTCCTCCAAACTCAATACAAACTTAATAATGCTGCACGTAGCTTAGTCTTTCCAAAGGTTGAAAAAACCTTGCCTCATTATCTCACTGAAGATGAGGTTGAACATCTACTTGATGTTGCAGGCAATGACGAAAGTAACAAGGGAGTTCGCAATAAAGTAATGCTCTACATGCTCTATGCCACGGGGATGCGGGTTTCAGAACTCATGACAGTAACTGTTGATCAAATCCATTTTGATACGGGCTTTATTCAACTTGTTGGAAAAGGGAACAAAGAGCGTTCGATTCCACTCCCAAAACATATTTTAGAAATGCTTCGATTTTACTGCGATCATATCTATAAAAAACTTTTGCCAAAGCATTTGCATGGGGCTGAGCAGTCGTATCTATTTGCAACGGCGTATAAAAAGACGCTTAAGCCGATCTCACGTCAATCGTTGTGGGGTATCTTACGAAAGATCTTGCAACAGGCTGGGATTACTAAACAAATCTCGCCACATAGCCTACGCCATTCACTTGCAACACATTTACTGAAAAATGGCGCTGATATTCGGTCGTTGCAGATGCTGCTGGGTCATGAAAGTTTGGCGACAATTCAAATTTATACGCATCTTGAAAAGAGCCATGTACGCAAAGTGTATGACGAAAAACATCCGCGCGCGTAATCTTCTTTATCTCTTTGCTCGTTACAGTTCCGTTGGTATACTTGAATTCAAGTTTTGTCGTTGGAAGGATAGTTCTTTTATAGCAATGGTGTTTTAATTATGGAAAAAAAATTTATTGTAGCACAAAAGACATTGTATGCCCTTTTAGGAGGCATGCAGCCGATTTGTAACAAGCGCACAACGCTAGATGTTACCGAGTCAATCTTGTTTCAGGTAATGCCGCGTGAGTTAACGCTCAAGACAACCGATTTAGAAATAAGCTTACAGTCGACTATGGAGCTTGATAGTGACCTAACCGAAGGCTTTAGCTTTCTCATCTCTGGTCGCAGAATCTTTGAATTGGTCAAAGAGATGGATCAAAGCATTGAATGCACGTTAGCAGGCAATCAGCTTCATTTACGTTCGGGGGCGGTTGAGCTGGCGCTTAATATTAAAGATGCAGAAGATTTTCCTCCATTCCCAGAACGCATTGAAAATTTAATGAACATTGAGGCACCACATCTGATAGCTCTTCTCAATAAAGTTGCATTTTTGATTCCACAAAATAATACCAATCAGGCACTGAATGGATTGTTGCTTGAAGTTGGGCCACAGGCAATGAGTATGGTTGCTACCGATGGCCACTGTTTGGCAAAAGTTCAGACGGCAAAGTATACGCTCCCTGATGAAAAAAAATGGTTATTGCCAAAACGTGCAGTTCTTGAAATCAAAAAATTAGTTGAGAGCAATGCCCAGGATAATGTGTTTCTCGGAGTGTGTGGCAATCAACTCGTTTTCTCTGGTAAGAATTTTAATTTTTTCACTAAGCTCATCTCGGAAGCATTTCCTCAGTACCAACCTGTCATGGACAAAGAGGGCTTTATGCCGGCTCGTGTCGCCAAAGATCCATTTTTGAAGACACTTAAACGAGCAAGTTGTTTGCTCGCGGGCCAATTTGTATCAACCAACTTTACCTTTACCCCTGGCACAGTGAGTGTCAACCTCCATAACAAAGAGGTTGGGAAGCTTGATGAATCGCTCGTCCTCGAAGGGTTTGATGGTAATCCAATTGAAAGCCGTTTTTATTCTCCATATTTATTAAATGGGCTACAGGTTTTTGCAGAAGGGCAGTTAACCTTTATGATCAAGAATGGTGCCAAGCCTATCATTTTTGAAGCTGAGGGGAGTGATTATCAGTTAACCTACCTTGTTATGCCGGTTTCGATGGCGCAGGGCGCTTAGGTTCTATGCTCATTAATTGTTTGACGGTGAGGCAGTTTCGCTGCTTCACCGAACGCGTTTTTGATTTTCAAGGCGCTAAATTCATAGTTATTCTTGGCAAGAACGGAGTAGGGAAGAGTAGTCTGCTGGAAGCTCTGCATTACGGTTGCTACCTTCGTTCATTTCGTACGCATGTTCACAAAGATCTTGTTGCTGATTCATCTGATCATTTTTTTTTATCAGTTGATTTTAATTTGGAACAGATTTCTTCCCGTGATCAATTAACCATTGGGTTTTCTGAAAAAGAAGGCAAGCTTGTTCGACTTAATCAAAAAATTGTTCAATCGTATAAAGAATTAACCGCTCAATACCGCATTGTAACGCTCACCGCCGATGACGTTCAATTGATTCAGGGAGCTCCAGAACGACGGCGCGATTTTTTAAACTATTCACTCCTTTTGGCGCGCCCTGACCTGATAACATGCTTTAAAGAGTTTAAAACGATTTTAGAGCAACGTAATTCGCTCCTTATGCAAGGTAACGTTCACAATGATGAGCTTGTTGTCTGGACCGAGAAACTATGGTACGTATCGCAATTGCTCCAGCAGGCGCGTATTGCAATGCTTGAAGATATTGAAAAACGGGTAAACCTTCTACTTGCTACCTATTTTAGTGCCACCGAAGGGGCATTAACGGTTCGCCTTGCGTATACCATTAAAGGCGGTACTGACGTAGATTTTGCTACCTGGTGGGAATCTTGGCAAGCCAAGCAATTGTTTACGGAACGAAGGTTCGGGCGAAGCCTTTTTGGGGCCCATTTAGATGATGTTATAATTTCATTTCAGCTGCGTCGAGCACGAGTGTTTGCTTCGCGCGGCCAGCAGAAATTAATTGTTTTTCTTCTTAAAATCGCTCAGACACAAGCAATCAGTCTGCAAGGAGAACCTGCAGTATTATTATTAGATGATTTTTTAACCGATTTTGATGAGCAACGTATCGCGGATTGTTTGTCTGTTTTAGCACATCTTAATGTACAGATTTTTGTTACAAGTCCCCTCTCCCACACAACGTTTTTCAAAGATCACAGCAACGATACTTTTTTTATAAAAATGGATTGAAAAAAGTTTGACAACTTCATGGAATAGTCTAACATATGGTTCCCTACTTAATTCAAAGTTAATCAAAGAGTTTAAAAGACTTCATTACTACTCTCCTTTTTCCGTCATGTGGGTTCGCCCACATGACGGTTTATTGTTTATTTGTAACATTTTTTAGATATTTGCCCATAAAAAGGCATTAGTAAAAACCACTTGCATTTCTTATCGCGTATGTTACGCTTTGTTGGTGGTGACCGAAAAGGATTGCCAAAAGACTTCATTACTACTCTCCTTTCTCCTTTTTTCCGTCATGTGGGTTCGCCTACATGACGGTTTCTCTTTTGCGTCAAAAAGCCCGAAAGACCCTTTATTGTTTTTATATAATGTATGTGGGGCAAATAATTGTATTTTGCTATGTTCTTGCGCGTTGATTGGTTATGTGGGCGTGAGGTTTGAGTGGGCGTGAGATGGTAGGTTATCTGGTCTACTCAATAGAAGATGTAGCAGGAAAAGCGTATTTTCTTAATTAAATTATACTTCCTTATTAAATTATACTTCCTTTTATTTTTACTTCTTTTTGTATCCTAAGCTTGCAATTGTTTACATAATAACGATTATCAGACGTATAAGTTATTTA
>JBAYHB010000101.1:0-4632 GCA_041666365.1 Candidatus Babeliales bacterium
TCGTTTACCACACAGGTTACATCGATCTTTTCGCGTGGATCGCTTGATGAAGCCTTTTTAAAAGAGCTTTCGACCCTCTTGATTGCAGCTGACACGGGGGTGAAGACAACCAACGCAATCATTCAGGCGTTATCACACGATATCCATCAGAAAAAAGTTACCACGCTCGAGCAAGCAAAAATCGCCCTTGAGGCCTTACTCGTTGCTCACCTTTCCGCGCACCAGATAACCCCAGCCCTCCCGCGCGTTCTCCTGCTCGTCGGGGTCAACGGAAGCGGCAAAACAACTTTTATAGCCAAGTACGTCAACAAACTGACCAAAGAAGGCAAAAAAGTTTTAGTTGTAGCCGGCGATACCTTCCGCGCAGCAGCAACCCAGCAGCTGGAGACTTGGTGTAATAAAATTGGAGCTGAAATTTTTATAGGACGCGACAACCAAGATCCGGCATCCGTTATTTTTGATGCCTGTAAAAAATTCACCCAGGGTGGCTATGATCACCTGGTCATCGACACCGCTGGCCGCCTCCAGTCAAAAACAAACCTCATGAAGGAGCTGGCCAAGATTCGATCTATTATCGATCGACACTTTGCAACCGGCGACGTGGCTGCCTGGCTCACCATCGACGCCATGCTCGGACAAAACAGCCTCCAACAAGCAACCATTTTTCACGAAGCAACGCCGCTCAGTGGCCTCGTCCTAACCAAGCTCGATGGAACGGGCAAAGGCGGCACGGTATTTGCCATCGTTCAAGAACTTAAACTCCCCATCGTGTATGTCACTTTTGGAGAAAACCTTGAAGATATGAGCGTTTTTGATGCCCAGCATTACGTAAAAGATCTTTTACAAGCGTAAAGTATAATCTCGTCAAAAAGGAAGGTGATTGAGTATGAAGCTATCTTTTAAATGTCTCGCCCTTGTCTGTCTGGCAGGCCTGTATAATTTTTGTTATGCAGCAGACGATGATGTTATGCGCAAGCAAGCTAACCTTTCCCACCAGCAGAGAGCTTACTCCTATATCCAATATAAGGACTATGCAGAGAGCCAAAAGAAAAAAACTCCCACCAAACCAGAATCTCCCACGCTTAAACCTATTTTCCAAAGTTCTAAAAAACAAGCTCCCAGCCTTCTACAATTTGACTCAAAACTGAAGATTGATAGCATGGCGAGCAAAAGCGACTTTACTATCGACAGGTACAAAGACAAGGCTCAAGCAAAGAGCAGCAAGACAACCAAGAAGCCGTCTAGAACGAAGACAAGAGCAAACCAGTCAAACAAAAAAAATCCCAAAAGATAAAAAAAGCTCTGCTCGCCGCTCCGTTAAACAAGCCGCTTACCATAAATTAACAAGCCCCCAATGACCTATAATGAGGCAAAACAGTTAAAAATATCTCGCCCCAAAGCCGCCAAGCCCAAAGATCGACCTAAAAAAGCCCCATATTAAAAACAAAAACCCCTTGTTTATAATCCAAAATCTGTTATTATTTTCTATATGAATTTATAATTTGAAATGGATTTTGGAGGAATCATGAAAAAACTTTTGTACCTCATACTTTTAACTTGTTTTTCTACGATGGTGTTTGGGGCCGAGAACAAGTTGACCATAGTTACCACAGCCTCCGAGCAACAACCTGACCGTGCTAAGTTAATAACTGACTATGAAAAAGCCCTAGAAGATCGCCAATTTAAGTTCAATCGTTGGGATGAATGTAGACCAACTGCTGAATTAAAATCAGACGAATACGACACAGCATTAAGTGATAAGCTGGCCGCCGATGAAGAACTGAGAAGAACCGCGAAGCTATTAACAGATGCTGAACGCCAGGCCGCCGACGAGGAATTCAAAAAAAAGAAAGCCACTGTTGCCGAACAGTGGCGCAGGCAACAGGCTACTCATCCACCACGCAAACATGCTACTCCTAGAACGACGCCAGTGGCAAACCCTTCTAATGATGCAGCTGACCGCACTTCTCTATTGCCACAAGATGATGCTCAAATAGAGGCAATATTATCTCTTTCAGACCCCAGTGGTACGGGTTTAAATAGAGATGACTCTGAAAACCCTAAGCCACCAAGTCCAACAGCTGCCGCCTTAATAAAACTAGTCACCACTAAAAATCCTGTGACTGTTCCTTCAGATGAGCCAAAAGCCGAGTCAACGGCCAAGCCTCAGGACAAAAGCGTAGCAACTCAAGTCGCACAATTCATAACCAATGACCACAAATATTTCTCAGCCGCGTTCGGCCTCGCCTTACTCCTGTGGCTTGCATACGCCTACTATCGCTACACTCATGACGACAACATCGATGAGCAGGAAATGGCAAAACTTGACCAGGAATCAAACGGGTACTTTTCAAAAGCTTTTGCATGGGTCAAGGCACATCCGAAAACTGCTCTTAGTATTACGTCTGGTATGTTGCTCACCGGTGGAATCTTTTTGGATTTGAAATAGGATCAGGGGGGGATCACATGAAAAAGTTTTTATATTTTATACTTATCGCCTGCACCACAATGACAGCATTGGGCATGGAAATTGCCCCCCAACCGGCACCTCAACAAGATTACGCTGTTGTCAGAGAAAAAATTAGAACTATAAAAGCAATTGGAATCTTTCAAGATCTCGAACAAGAAGCTGCTCAAGAAGTGATCAGAACAAAAGATCCCAATCCCGCGGTGGATGACTACGGCAAAAGAGTTCACGCCGTTGATCAAGAGATGAAGGAAAGACGCTCCAACGCCACCCGGAAAGAAAGGCTGAACTATTTCAAAACTATCGCCGCTGAAGAAAAGTTGTCCAAGTTGTTGCAAGAAAATAAAATTCCATTCGATAAAAAGGCTTTACAGACAAAAGTAATTTGCCAAGAAAATGATGGAAGCATTCTATCTATACGTCAGGATAGTCTTATGAATTACCTTGCTGAAAAAGAATACAACAATTTACCCTTACTCGAGAAAGTAAAATATCAGATTAAAAATGAACATCCATTTCTTTCAGCCGCAGTTGTCACAACGCTTGCTATGTGGGTCCTGTATGCTTATCAATGCTATAAACAATCATACGAAAATGATAATCTGGATGACATCGAGGCAAAAACATGGCTAGAAAAATTTAAAGACACAGGTTCGCGTATTTTTACCCAAATGAAGGCTCAGTCAGGAAAGTCCGCCTCAAGACTTTTAGCTTCAGTTTTTTTACTGGGTCTTGGTTATGGTGCGGATGGCGTAAGAATGCTGCAATGCTATGATAAAGATAAATTCAATGAATTAGTTGAGACATCAACAGCTGGACTTCGCAATCCCTTTTCTCATGCGTGACAACTCAGACATGCCTGTGATACCCTAAAAACCTCATCGATCTCATTCAAAAAAAGAAAGGGTCGTCATGGCTCATTGGTTGATTCGCCTAGCACTTTTAGTTTTATTTTTCACTCATTCAAGCATGGCACGTACGTCGCTGCCATCCATTGATCGCTTGCATCGGTCCATCGACAACAAAACAACCACCTCAGACGGCACGGTAGATTTTAAAGATGCAATCACGGTTATTTCCGGCAACGGTTTTGTCCGAACAAAAGATGGCACCATGATAAGCAAACCATCAATCAACCATAACCTGCCGCTCTTCTGGGCGACACAAACAACCCTGGCTCAAACCCTTAAAGAACAGGCTGCGACATCCAAAGAAGCGGCGCTTAAAGAATTACGGAATGCGCTCTTTGCCCACTATCTTAACGATGCAACACCGCTGCTTACCTTTGCCCGTGACCTTGAGGCTGAAGGGCTGTGGCTTGCGAGTCACACAACCGAGAGCGACAACGCCATCCTGACAGAAACCTGGCAGACCTTGGTCGTCACCGTCAACAACCTTTTACTATGGTAACCACAATGATACCTACCATCACTCAACTCGTGATCAGCTACGCTGAAAAACTTTTACCCGTCTGTACCGACGGTGGTAATGCTCACCAAGAAATTTGGTGGTTTTTACAACACGTTACAGGCAAACGCAAAGCAGAACTTTTGACCATGCACCCTCAGGCCAGCAGCACCATCATGGCAAACCTTAGGGAACAACTTGAAGTTCTAGTTTTCGAGCGAGTAACCAATAAAAAACCCCTCCAGTACATCATCGGCAGCGTCCCTTTTGGCGACCTAACCATTTTGGTCCAGCCCCCCATTTTAATCCCCCGGCCAGAAACAGAAGAATGGGTGCTCTGGACTATCGAGCAGTACGCGCCACTAGCAAACGAACCGCTTACCATCCTTGATCTGTGTACGGGAACAGGGTGCATTGGCCTTGAAATCGCCCGTGCCTTGCCGAGTGCAACGGTCGTAGGCGTTGATATTAACCCGCAGGCGATCGCGCTTGCTGAGAAAAACAAAGCACTCAATGCCATCCACAACACCACCTTTGTGCAAGGCGACCTCTTTGAACCGGTAAAAAACCAACATTTTGATCTTATCGTAGCCAACCCACCTTACCTTGACGAAGCTGAGTGGGATGCACTTGACCCCCAGGTTACAGGGTGGGAAGACAAACAAGCCTTGGTTGCGCATGACCATGGCATGGCAATCTATGAGCGCATTTTTGCTGGCGCCAGGACCTGCCTGACCGGCCAAGCGCTCACAAACAGA
>JBAYHB010000102.1:0-4614 GCA_041666365.1 Candidatus Babeliales bacterium
TATCCAATCAAGTTTTTCCCATTTTGAGACTGGAATGGTAGATGTATCGACACATTCATCTTTGTTTATGATGCAGATTTCAAGTTGGTATGACTCTTTTGCGTATTCTGGGTGTTGCTTGTAGTAGGCTTCGACTTCTTGAGAACTTACTAAAACCTTTTCATAAATCTCTGCGCGCTTAACATTTTCAACAGCGATCCTACGACCGATTTGTTGTTTATACATTTTGAGTGTTAGTCCGCCTTCTTTGATTTGCGCTTCAAATTCTTTGTCGGTCATATATTGTAGCTTATTCTGAATTTTAAAGCTGGCAATCTGACGGTCTACATCGAGTGTGCTAGGCATAAGGTGTTGGTTGGCAGCGTGTGCAACCATAAGCTCTTCCATAATTGCTTCATCTAGAGTAAAGGGGCGGCCGTTATCGGTGGTAATGCGTGGTTGAGCAAGGTCCGATTGTAAAATGTTAACGCCGTCAACACGAGCAACGATTTTATCTACGACCGTACGATTATCTGCGCTTGCATAGGCTACAAGAAAACAACCGACCAGCACTGCATTGAGTAGAGGTTTCATCAAGCACATCATTCTGACTTTCCTTAAAATAATTCTTTTCTGCCTGTGAGTAGATACAACAAAGGGCGAGTTTTTTACACTCGCCCTCTCAAACTCTTATTTTGTTGCAAAGAGTTATGCAACTGCTGTTGTTGCTGCAGGTTGAGCTGCTTTTGCTTCAACCTTTACATCGCCTTCAGCTGGCTTTGTTGCGTCTTTGAAGAAATCTTCATTGACGACAACTTTGAATTTCTCGCGTAAATCTTTGAGTAATTTTTCTAGAACGTCACGAGCTTGGTTGTTTTTGATTACCATCTCAAGTTGAGGCTTGATTTCGCTGTATTCATAGTATACAGAGTCTTTCTTGTCCCAGGCTTTGATGACCCAGATTTCTTTTCCAACTTTTACTTTTTCAACACCAGGAAGTTTGTGCATGGCAAGTGCTGCTTCTTTAACGGGAGCAGGTGTCATGCCGAAGCCCATACCTTGGGCGCCTTTTGAAACGCGGCCGAAATCTTTGAATGTTGCTTTTTTGTTTGCTTTGGCAAGTTTTTCGAATTCATCTACTGAGGTCTTTGTACTGTGCATGAATGCTTGAGCGTCAGCGTCGTTTGCAAAGCTTGCACCGGCAACAAGAACGCCGCCAGCAGCTTTCATGTAACGTTCTTTGTTTTCTTCAAAATATTTCTTTGAATCGCTGTCGCTGACTTTGATTCCTTCAAATACTTTCTTTTCGAAGAATTGAACTTTGAGTGAGCGTTTTACAAGTTTGACCATCTCTTCAAGAGATTTTTGGAATTCTGGATCTTTTTCGATATTTGTTTTGTCGGCTTCTGCGATGATAAGTTCTTGTTTTACAAGTTCATCAAAGAAACGGCGTTTGATTTGCATAGGAAGAGAATCGGCACCAGCGCCTCTGAAATAAGGATTGGCTTGAAGCATTTGATTAAGACTGTTGTTGAAATCAGATTCTTTAATGACCGGTTTGTTGTCGATGCTGCATAGAGTCTGCTCGCTACCCGAGCCCTTGACATCCTTTGCTGCATCTTTTTTTCCGAACCATCCACAACCTGGTAACACTGCAAGGGCTACAACCAATGCACAACCTTGGCAAGCGTAACTCGTCATCCTTTTCATAAAATCCACCTATATAAAGGGTTGAACTTACGACACTCTTTCACACTTTCCATTCACAGACCCCATTGGCCTGGAACTATTTCATGCTAGCATAGGCGTAAGATTTTGCAAGGTTGCTCTACGCTACACGGTTGCTTTGATTTCACCCATGTTTTCGGCTATACTTCGGCAGCGTTATAATAGTTTGTTTCATAAATTTGAGGATCTCTATGGAAAGCGCAAAAAAAATATCATTTTGGTCTGCAGTACTCATCAGCGTCAATATTATTGTTGGTGCCGGCATATTCTTTAATCCAACCAACATCGCGCAAGTTGCAGGAAGTTATGGCTTCTTAAGTTGGGGCCTCATTGGTCTCATTTTATTCCCTATCGTCTGGAGCCTTTCACAAGCTGCGCATATTTTCCCTGGGGAGGGAGGCTTTTTTGCCTACTGTTCAAAAGGTATAAACCGTACGGCTGGTTTCGTTGCTCTGTGGGCGTACATACTTGGGTATGCCGGCACAGCAGGTTTTTTCTGTATGCGCCTCAAGGAGCTGTGTGTTTCTCAGATGGGCATGCTATGGGCTGCCGAGCACCCAATTATTGTTAATCTCTTGCTGATCGCTCTTTTTTCTGCACTTAACCTTATCAATGCTGCCATTGTATCTCGCTTACAGAGTGCCGCAGCACTTATTAAGCTGATTCCACTTTTTTTTGTGATTGGTGTTTTCGCTTTTTACTTTGGCCCTCACGTAGTATTCACCGCTGACGGGCTATCAAATCTTGGGCTAACTGTCCCTATGGCAATTTTTGGATTCTTTGGTTTTGAAGCATGTTGTTGCATGGGGCACTTAATCGAAGGCGGTCCTAAAAAAGCCTCTAAGGCTATCCTGGTTGCGTTTTTTTCAACCGTTATTTTGTATATGCTTTACCACCTCGGACTTACCTACATCATGGGCACAGAAAATCTTGCCTCTATGGGATCAGTTAACTTCCCACAATTTTTAGGTTTTGGTTCTGCGTTGACGGTCGTTCTTCAGGCGCTCATCGTCTTTTTTGTTTTATTCAGCGTATGCAATGCTTTCTACGGAACAGCCTCACTTAACATCAGCAACCTTTCAAGCCTTGCCGATATGAAGTTGCTTCCTGGTCGTGCGTTATTAACAAAAACGAATACTGCGGGCAGGCCATATATTATTGTAGGTCTTCATTCCATTGCATTATTTGTGTTAACACTCTTAGTTAATGATATTAATGTTATGTGTGTTATGACCTGTATGGGCGTTTCAACTGCATTCTTTCTGACCCTTGTCGCCTTGCTTTTGACATACAAGAAACGTAATGACTACCTCAATCTTGCTATCACCTGCATTTCATTTTGTTCGTACGCCGCTATCATGTATTTTGGCTGGATGAAAGCGGGGGCAACAAACGTTGATCGATTGACAAACCTTGCGCCAATTATCGTCGGTATGATTATTGGCTTTGCGTTGTACACATTTCAAACACGTTCAAAGAAATTAGCTAATTAAGGTTTTTTAGATGCAAGCGATAAAAATACCTGTATGGCTCGCAATTATTATTAACATCAATATTGTAGTTGGTGTTGGATTTTTTCTCGGGGCCCAAAACATTTCAATGCAAGCGGGGCTTCTTGCCCCGGCTGCATGGCTCATATGTGGACTGATGCTTCTGCCATTGATGGTTGCATTTGCAAGACTTTCCGAGCGCTATCCAACAGCGGGGGGCTTGTACGTTTACAGTTACAAACAACTTGGATCATTCTTCGGTTTTGTCAGTGGATGGGGTTACTTTATTGGAACAGCCGCCGCTAATGCTTGTGTTATGCACGCATTTAGTCAGCGTGTGTATGAGCTTGGCATGGTGAATCAATCATTGCAGTCAGTTGGCCTTGGGTTATTTGGTTTTGATGTCCTGCTCATTGGTATTTTTATCTGCTTAAATCTTGTAGATATTAAAATTCTTGAACGTCTTCAAATATTTTTCACCATTCTTAAAGTGATACCGCTCATTCTTACTTTGGTTGGCCTTGCGTTCTTATTTGATTGGGACATGCTATGCCATATTCCTGTCTGTTGGGGAGGTCTCCTTGGTTGTCTTCCGGCAGTGCTTTTTGGGTTCATAGGGCTTGAAGCCTGCTGTGCAATTACTGACAAGATTGCAGGAGATAAAAAAAATGCAGCATTTGTTATTCTTGCCTCTTTGACGCTTGTTATGTTTATTTATTCTATCTTACAATTCGCGCTTTTAAGCATTCATGGCACAAGCGCGTGTGACCCATTCATGAGTATCTTGCCAAAGCTTACAAGTAACCAGACTGTTATATCCTGGGGTAACACGTGTGTGTATGGTGCGATTCTATCGTCACTCCTGGCAGGATTTTATGGGGCGTTCTATTTCAATAACTGGAATCTCTATGCGATTGGGCAGGAAAACAGCATTGTTGGTTCGCGACATTTAATTAAACTCAACAAAAATCATGCGCCGTGGGTATGTGTTCTTGTTCAGGCAGCTCTAGCACTCCTGTTCATTTTTGTAACCAATAAAATAGATGCCCTTTATTCGATGAGTGATGTTGGAACGCTTGTTGCATATCTTTTAAGTGCTGTTGCATTTTTAGCGCTTTCACGCAGCATCACGGCGTTCTTGGCGATTGCCGGCTGCACGGTTTTAATAGGAATTTGTACAAGCCATCTTCTAGATTATGGATTGCCATTGCTTCCATTTTGGATTGTATTTGTTCTAGGCATAGCGCTTCATTATGCTAATGCATGGTGGACGAAACAGCATCACTCGTCCTGAGAAAGTTCTTGTTATTTTGTTTTTCTTCTCATAGACTTAATAACGTTCGTTGAAATAAAAAAGGTAGAGTGTACGGGGCTATAGCTCAGTTGGTAGAGCGCTTGAATGGCATTCAAGAGGTCA
>JBAYHB010000103.1:0-4602 GCA_041666365.1 Candidatus Babeliales bacterium
CATAATGATACATAGCTACCGAAACATTATGGCTTTTGTGTATATACTTACTCATGCGTGGGATTGTAGCATAGTTTATACGGATTACGAAGCAAGCTTCGAGGAATAATTCCTACAGAGATTCAAGAACCATTATTAAATGCTAATCCTAATCATTGTTGGCGTGTTCTGTATTGTGATACTAACGTAAAGGAGCCGCTGGCTAATGGTGAATGTCCATTTCGACTAAATAATGGGTGGACTTACAAAGAAGATGGCGAAAGTGGATACAATATTTTTCCTCCCCAACATTAAAAAAAAGGGAATAGCCACTCATTTCCTAATCACACGCGGTAAATAAGTTCATTGGTGCCGCACATATAAAAATCCTGCCGCAGGCACCGCTGGCGCTCAACATCGTCACCGTTCCAGACAACAATTGCTCGTTTGGTTATTTTAATCGCCTGCTCGGTCTGGGCAATCATCGTATGAAGCTGATCGATTTCATGGTGCAGAATTATCTCTTTTTATTGACGCAAGTAACACAAGCGTGTTACAATCCCAATATGTTATAAAGGAGAGCATATGAGTAAATTTATAGCCTATAAAGGTCGCTGCTTTACAATTGAATGGTTTTTCGATGATCGCGGGAACAGCAAGGTCTTTGAATATTTCACATCGCTATCGGTTGAAGAAAAAAACAAACTATTGTATCTGTTTCAAACGATGGGTGATTTTGGGAAGATTTGGAACCAACAAAAGTTCAATGCCGAGGGAGATCAAATTTATGCTTTCAAGCCGATGCCGCATAGATTTTTAAGTTTCTTTTTTACTGGTTCAAAGATCATTGTAACCAATGCATTTGAGAAGAAACAACAAAAGTTGCCATCCAGAGAAAAGGATAAGGCATTAAATTGTCGGCAGGATTATGAAACACGCGTTAAGAAGGGGATCTACTATGAAAAATAAAAAGCCACTATCAACCTACGACGAGCACCTACAGAATTTGAGCCCAGAAGCAGTCAAAGCCTATAAAAAAGGTTATCAAGAGTTTTTACTTTCTGAGCTTGTCATCGCCGCTATGCATGAAGATGATGTTTCCGTCCGAGCGCTGGCAAAGGCGGCAGGTATATCGCCTACGATTGTACAAGAAATTCGAATAGGTAAACGCAAGAATCTATCATTGCAATCATTTCTGAAAATTGTAGATGCATTGGGATATTCATTTGTTTTGGAAAAACCGGGGAAAAACAAAAAAAAAGCAGAACGTATTCCGTTGCATGCACCCGCTTCCCAACTCATGTAACTATAACCACACGGTAACAAGGCGCTTTTATACTAACTTTTATACTAAAGAGGCGCTGAGAAATCGGGGCCTCTTTTCTTTGAATGCATAAACATGCCTCGTCATCACACGCGGTAAATAAGTTCATTGGTACCGCACATATAAAAATCCTGCCGCAAACACCGCTGGCGCTCAACGTCATCACCGTTCCACACCACAATCGCTCGCTTGGTTATTTTTATCGCCTGCTCGGTTTGAGCAATCGTCGTATGGAGCTGATCGATTTCATGGTGCATTGCGAAATAATCTTGAATGCCGTAGCGGCCAAAGGTAAAAAAGAACCCCCACGCGCAGCACAGCCCAACGGCCAGAACGCGCCCCACACTCCTTTTTTTTGGTATCATCTACTCCCTTTCAACATCACGATGCACCGGCAAAAAGACCACGTGCTCACAAGGACCTTGAATTAATTTTTCAACGATGGCCACCGAGCGATGCTTGCCGCCCGTGCACCCTATCGCAACCGTCACCGCACATCTTCCCTCTTCATAGAATTTTTTGAATGAATACTGCAAGAAACTTGTTAATCGCTCCCAGTAGTCAATCACTTCTTCCTGGGCAAACAAATAGTCCCTGACCTGGCAAGACCGACCATCAAACGGGCGTAGGCCCTCAACAAAGTAGGGGTTGGGCAAGAATCGAACATCACACACAAGGTTGCTTTCCGAAGGAACACCGTACTTAAACCCAAACGAAACGAGCGTAACGACCAACGTCCGACCATCTTTCTCGTTAAACGTCTTTTGTACCCACTGCCGCAATTCATGAATGTTAAAGACGTCGGTATCAAGGACCATGTCAGCAGCGTCCATAATCGGCGCCAAAAGCTGCCGCTCTTTTTCGATGGCTTGCTCAATGCTCAAATGTTCGGCCAGTGGATGCTTACGCCGTGTTTCTTGAAATCGTTTTAAAATCGTAGAGGAATGTGCATTCAAGAAAATAATTTTAACTTGCCACACCTGTGGCTCACTTTTAAGTTGATTGAGCTCAGCAAGCACGTCGGTCAAAAACCTCTCGCCTCGCGAATCAATTCCAAGGGCAACGCGCTGCACCTTGGTTTGCGTTTGAAACACCAGCGTTAAAAAAGCTTTGACCAGCGGCGCTGGAAGATTATCAACACAATAAAAACCAAGGTCCTCAAGCGCCCGCATCGCGCTCGTTTTGCCGGCGCCTGAAAGTCCCGTGACTATAACGACCTGTCGCATAATTATATCCCCATCCTTCCCTACGTTTACTTTCACCCACGATTGTTTTAATCTTAAAAATATCTTTGAGTAGCCAAATGAAGTAAGTGTCATACCACTATCGTAGCAAGTCTTAGAAAAAGGAGAAACGTAATGGTAAAAAAGCTTTTACTAGCGACGATTGTACTCACTTGTAGCCCATCAATAATTCAACCTGCAATCCCCGGCAACACCAATGCCCTTTCGGCAATCATCGACGATACCCCATCAACAATTTTACCCCAGAACCTTTTGGAACAAGATGCAACCCTGACCGCGAGCCTTGGCGACCACCGCTTTAAACCATCGACAAAAAACTTTTTTAAGCGCCGCGGCGTGAACCTGATTGCCGCAACCCCAAAGAAGAAAAACGATAGTGAAAAAGATATTTATCAATGGCTTAAAACCTACTCAGAAATTATTAGCTTGATCGAAAAGAAGGCCTTCCGTAACGTTGAATTTTCTGATTTCATTCAGAACTCACTTAAATCAGCGGTCTCCCACGTCGATGCCCATTCATCATTTTTTTCGCAGGATAATTATAAGGCTGCAATGGAAGCAACATCGGGAGAATTTTCTGGCATCGGCGTAAGCATTATCAGCAAAACACCTGACGACGACGCCCTCATGATCGTTGACGTTATTCAAGGCGGTCCGGCAGACAAAGCAGGGCTTAAAGGCGGCGATAAAATTGTCGAAGTTGACGATACAAAGTTACGTGGACTTTCATCTGACGAGGTCATAACCAAGCTCAAGGGCCTCGTTGGGTCAAAGGTTAATCTTAAAATAATCCGCAAGAAAAAGCCTATGGAATTTACAGTGACACGCGATATCATTAAAGACAAAAACGCCCTCTGCTTCTTCTTTAAACGACAAAAGGTCTATTACCTCTGCCTCAAACTCTTTACTGAAAACGCCGCCGCCAACATTGCTGAACTGCTTGAAAAAGCAAATCAGGGCAAATGCAAAGGTATCGTCCTTGATCTACGCCGCAACCCAGGCGGCATGCTCGATTCAGCAATCGAGATGGCCGGACTTTTTTTACCTAAAAAATCGCTCGTCGTTGTCACCAAAGACCGCGACCGCAACACCGTTGCTGAGTATTACACGTCTACCCAACCCCTCTTAAAAACATCGCTTCCTATTTTCATTTTGATTGATAACTTTACCGCTTCAGCCGCTGAAATTCTTGCCGGCTGTTTGCGCCACTATTCAGAAAAAAGTACGCCAAATGACCAACAAAAACCACCACTAATGGTCTTTTTAGTCGGCAATGAAACCTTTGGTAAAGGTTCTGTGCAAGAGGTTATCCCGGTAAGCAACGGCTGCGCGCTTAAGCTGACCACCATGCTCTATTATCTGCCAGAAAACAAATCGATTCAGGCCTGCGGCATCTCCCCAGATTTCACCATCAAACCAAAACTAATCCCCGTTGATGAGATCAAATGGGTTAACGATCTGTATGGCAAAGAAACATCGCTTCCAAACCATATCACCGTAAAAGAGGTAACCGACAACAATAAAGATGATCTGGACAAAGACAAAGAAGAGGATGAGGTCCTTGGTATAAAGTCAAAATCTGTCCCCATGAAAAAAAAGGCCAGTAAGCCGGGGGAAAAAGGTGATGAGGAAGAAGAAAAGAACTGGGAAGAAAAACAGCGCGAAGAGCTTGCGATGGACGTCCAGGTGCAGGCGAGCGTTAATCTAATCAATCTTTTATCGCTGGCTAAAAAAGCCAGACCTCGCATTGCAACGGACCGTAATTATGCCCTGCGCTACCTTAAAAAGCATTATGTTACCGACGATATTGCCGATGTAGAGAAAATAAAATAAACATATTTGATTTTTAAATCAAAAGAAAATATAATGCTTTCATCTGGTTTATCAAACTAGATTGACGTAGTGGTGGGCGTAGCTCAGTTGGTAGAGCGTCAGGTTGTGGTTCTGAATGTCACGGGTTCGATCCCCGTCGCTCACCCCAGAAGCTCGGATCAGAAATTGAAATTTTAAAAGCAGTGTCGGGGTGTAGCGCAGTTGGTAGCGCACTCGCTTTGG
>JBAYHB010000104.1:0-4573 GCA_041666365.1 Candidatus Babeliales bacterium
CAAGAAAAAGTTCTTTGTCGGCGGCATTTACGAGGTAGGCGACGTATACTCCGGCAAAAGCACCAATGACAGTTCCAATCGCCGCTGCATTACAAGCTTTTTTATGCTCAGCCCGAAGCATTGGCATATCAATAATAGTTTGCAGTGCCAACCCTGTCTGGCATGATCCAGCGACTAAAAGTAGTGCGAATAATATTTTCTTCATATTTTTCATCAATAACTCAAAATAGGTTTAAATAGTTTATACGACTGCGGGCTGATTATTATAAAGCCACCAAAGCGCGTACGCTTCAGCTACGGTCAATCCGGTGGCCAAAAAGGCCTTGAACGTGTTCTGACCAAGCCAGCTGTCAAAAGTGAAGTCATCAGCATCTAAATTTGCCGCTTGTTGTTCAGCTTTTGCTGCTAGATATTGCTTGTAAAGGTAGAACCACACTGCAGCATTCGAAGCTACAATGCCAGCGGCAGTGATTGGTTTGTGGTTCAGGGCGAATTGGCAAAATTTATTGGGTAACGATTGATTTTCATCGGCCTTCGGTGCAAGTTCAGATTCTGGAATGACTTCAGGTGACTTTTCTTGAGGTTTAAAATAAGCGGAAATACAGCTAGCATCATTATGTTTTGATTGAAGATACTCCCGTGTTGTCTTTTCGTTCTCTAAAATGGTTATAAGTGCGTTGATTTTAAGATTGTCACATTGAGCATATGGTCTCAGCCCGTTTAACGCTGCTTCTCTTTGCTTGCCATAGTTTGCATTAATGTCTGAGTATAGACCTGATAGCTTTGACTTTAAGTCAGCTGCGGTTATTTTTAAAAAATATAAAGCATCGTTAAAAGCAGCTTGCTGTTCCGCGTCAAAAGCAACTTGCTGTACGACATGAGGCTTTTGGTCTAATTCCTCAGCCGGCTTATCGGCAGCGGTTGTCGTTGTTCCAAAAAGTTCTTCGTATTCTCCATCGGCCCCCCACCCGCTTACAAAAGTTCCAGCAATAAAAAGCAGGGCGAGTGCTATCTTCTTAATATTTTTCATAACAAACCCTTTTAATTAATAAATTGACTAATAGATCAATTCTACCCCCCCCCCCACCTAAAAGTCAATTTTTTGATAACTGCAAACTTGATGTTTCGTTGTGAAATGAAAGTTTTTCAGTGTGAATTTTTTGCGGCTAGCGGGCCTGGACTAACTGGCCTGGATACCGGCCTCCGCCGGTACGACAACGTCGGAAGTTAGCGGGCCTGGACATCAGAGGTGAGAAATTCTTTGAGAAAGGTCAGGCGGTCAACGCTGCGGGCGTTGCGGATGCCCATGGCGATTGCTTTGGGTTGGCCGATTAAAATACATAGTTTTTTTGCCCGGGTCACGGCGGTGTAGATGAGGTTGCGTTGGAGCAGGATGAAGTGTTGCATGAAAATGGGGATGATGACGGCTTGGAATTCTGATCCTTGGCTTTTGTGGATCGAAATAGCGTATGAAAGGGTGAGCTCGTTGGCTTCGGCGAAATCATACTCAACGTCGCGGTCGCCAAAGCAGATGACCAGCACCTGGTCGGCCTGATTGATTGATTTAATAAAACCGATGTCGCCGTTAAAGACAAATTTTTCGTAGTTATTTCTGATCTGCATAACGCGGTCGTTAATTTTATAGAGCTGTCCAAAGACTGAAAGCGTTGGGCCATCAGTTATCGGGTTAAGAATATTTTGTAACTCTTGGTTAAGACGCTGCGTACCAACAACCCCACGGTTCATGGGAACCAGAACAATGGCGTCCTTGGGGTCGATGCCATGTTGGGCAAGTTTTTTGGTGTACAGCGACTGTAAGAGAGGGAAGATATTTTCAGGCGTCTCTTCTTTGAAAAAGAGAAAATCTTTACGGCTCCCCGGCGTTGTATGCGTGGGGAATTCACCTCGATTGATCCGGTGGGCGTTAACGATGATCATACTGTCTTGGGCTTGTCTGAAAATTTTAGTAAGGCGTGTGACGGATATTTTTTTTGTGGCGATAAGGTCGTTTAAAACATTGCCGGCGCCGACAGAAGGTAATTGATCGATATCACCAAGCAAGAGCAGGCGTGCATTGAGAGGCATGGCTTTGAGGAGCGAATGCATTAAGAAGACGTCGATCATCGAGGCTTCATCAACAATCATGACATCAACTTCCAGCGCATTTTCTTCGTTCCGTGCAAAATTCATAGTTGCCGGTGTGAATTCAAGGAGACGGTGGAGTGTTTCAGTATGTTTGCCTGTACTTTCAAACATGCGTTTTGCAGCTCTACCCGTTGGTGCTGCCAAGCGAAACTTGACGCGATTTTCTTCTAAAAAGGTGATGAGGCGTTTGACCAGCGTTGTTTTACCGGTGCCTGGGCCGCCGGTTATGATCGAAATTTTGTTTTGTAGGCATGCCAAAATACCGCGTTGTTGATCTTCGTTTAACTCAATTCCTTTTGCATCGGGAAAGCGGAGTGCTTGATACACGGTGCTGGTATCTGGGGTAAAGCGCGCTTGAGGTGATTCGAGCATACGAAGGATCTTTTTTGCGATGCCTTTTTCCGAATGATAAAACTTGGGCAGCGTAATAAAATTCTTTTCTTTATGGGTGATAAGTTTGATTTTTTCATTTTGATAGAGTTGGGTTAGTGCAGTTTTGATACGCTCTTGCGATGTTGTTGCGTCGATTTCAAGAATTTCGATGACTGACGTACGCAGTGGTTCAAGTTCCATGTAGAGGTGGCCATCGCTAGTTGCCTCAGAAATCGAATAAAGGATGCCTGCTTTAACACGTTCTAGCGAGTCAGTTTCAAGCCCCATTTTGAGGGCAATTTTATCTGCTGACTTAAATCCTATTCCCCAGATATCATCAACGAGTTGATAAGGGTTTGCTTCTATTTTTTCAATTGATGCATTACCGTAGGTCTTAAAAATTTTTGTTGCAAAGGCGGCTGAAACATCTTTGCTGCGCAAGAAGACCATCACTTTGGAAATTTCTTTTTGGTCAACCCATGCCTTGGTGATACTTTCAACGCGCTTTGGGCCGACGCCCGGAACCGTTAAAAGTCGTGATGGTTCTTGGTCGATGATATCAAGCGTTGCAGCGCCGAAGGCTTTAACAAGTCGCTCGGCAAACGCTGGGCCGATTCCTTTGACAAGTCCTGACGCAAGATATTTTTCAATGCCGACGACTGACGAAGGAAGCGACGTGGTACACTCGGCCACTTCGAATTGGCGGCCGAATTTTTGATGAAATGTCCAGGAGCCTTTTAGGTTGACGGTGGCACCCTGATGGATATCAGGAAAATAACCCTTAGCGGTGACGGCATCGTGAGCCTTAACACTAAGGGTTATAATTGCAAATCCGTTTGCTTCGTTTTTATAAACGATTTTTTCGATGGTGCCACAAAGTTGTTCAGTGCCTGTTTTCATGGATTATTTTTTAGGGGATCGTTGTTGCTGTTCTACGATATATTTTTTCACCGCATCGCTTGTTTCTTTTGAAATGCTTACGGAAAGACTTTTCGCAAAGATCGAAAGGTCACTGCAAAGTTCTTTGAGAATCGTAAGAGATGTTATGTTTTTACGGAAGAATTCAGTTGCTTCATGGGCTCCAGAAAGGTAATCAGCAAAAAGTGACGGCTTGCTTCCAAGTATCTTGATGACGATTGGGAGGATCAACTTATCACTTTTACGTACTGTATCAAATGCGTCTTTTGCGCTCAGAAGAAGGGCCTCAATATGATCGCTCAAAACTCTTTTTTCCAGCGCTTGATCAAGTTCCATCGCCTTTAATATATCGGCTGAGGTAATTGTTTCAACGATAGCCTCGCCTTTTTTTGCGATCGAGCGAAGACGTAAAAGAATAATTGGAGCATTTTTTATAAGCGTATCAAGCGTCTTCATTTCAGGGCAATCTGCAAGCGATAGCTTGACGATATTTTGCTGCAGGGGCGTTACCGAAATATTTTGAGAAGGCGTTTGATGCGTATCAGCGTTGAGGTGCAGACCAAAAGTAAGGTTTGTTATCACGACTAATCCAAAATTCAACTTCATATTCATACATCGTCTTTCGCTAAAAAGTGAACAAACTACAACTACTTCCTCTTTTATTTAAACTAAAATGATGATGCACATTTCACATACACTGTCCAATCATGCCCGATGTTGGAGGTGCTGGCAACGGTAATATCTCCGCCGGTACCCATGCTTACATCCATGCGCTTGAATGGTTTTAAAAACATGAGCTCGGTATAGAGTTTGTGTTGTCGGACTGAATCCTGTTCTGTTTTTTCTACGACAAGGTCATCTAAGCTGATGGTTGCATGTTTAAGGTTGACGATTTTCTCGGCTTCTTGTGAGTAAAAATCATACCCGAGGGCGTATTTTACGTTCTGACCAAACTTAAAATCAAGCGATGAAATGGCATTAAAAACACCACCGGGCTCAATTGCTACTTTAAAGCCGCTAGGGACAATGTATTGTTGCAAGTACTGGTAGATCGTTGCAACGTCCTGAATATCAACCCCTGTTGGATTCAAAGAATCGAGTGTGAGCTTTTTCTTGTGCATAAATAATCGGCGTTCTG
>JBAYHB010000105.1:0-4573 GCA_041666365.1 Candidatus Babeliales bacterium
CTGTTATAGTTTTCAGTTGCAGTACGCAAGCCCGGTGCAACATACTGCCAATTTAAAAACATAAAAACGGTCAACCCGATAGCGGTCCAGCAGCCCATCATTCCCTGGGTGTAGATCAGAGCGGGGTAGGCCATAAACAGCCACTGGCTCATATCGCTGGCATGGGCAGAGATACCGGTTACCCAATAATTAATAGAACGGTTGGCAAGATTGAAATCAGTATTTTTGTTGGCTTTACGCAGTGCAAAAAGCCCGATAACGATGACACATAAAAAATAGGCTACAAAAGATAAAAGAATGGCATAGTCCATGAAAGACTCCTTTAAACGTAGGAAATGTGGCTGAATTTATTCGACGGTGACTGATTTTGCAAGATTTCTCGGTTTATCAATCGGTCGGCCAAGAACGCGCGTGATATGATAGACCAAGAATTGCATAACGCCTGTCATTGCAAGCGGTGCAAGCAGTGGCGCAACTTTAGGAATAATGAATACGCAATCACCTAAGTTGATAAGCTCGCTTTGCCCTTCAAAAGCGAAAACAACAAGGTGCCCCTTGCGCGCTTTTACTTCATGCGCATTGGAAACAAGCTTACGATAGATAAGGTCATCCATCACAGAAAACATAACCACAGGGGTCTTTTCGTCGACCAGTGCGATAGGGCCATGTTTGAGTTCACCGGCAGGGTAACACTGTGAAAAGATATATGAAATTTCTTTGAGTTTTAGCGCTGCTTCAAGTGCGAATGGATAGCTGATGTGGCGACCAAGGAAAATGAAGCGTTCGAATTGTGCATAAAACTTTGCAAGATCTTGCGTGATAACATATTTGTAAGCTTCAATTGTTGATTCAAGAACCTCCGCAACAACAAATAGATCTTCTTCAGCAGTACGCATTTGTTCTTTATTAATATCACCGCGTTCAAGGGCTATGCGATTTGCAACCCAGTAAAGCGTGGCAAGTTGTGTTGAAAAAGCTTTTGTTGAAGCAACAGCAATTTCTGGGCCAGCCTGCATGGGAAGAAACCCTCCAGCTTCTCTGACCATTGAACTTGTTGCAACGTTAGTCAAAGCAACGGTTGGCATCTCAAATGAATTGATAAGGCGTAATGCTTCAAGCGTATCGGCTGTTTCCCCTGACTGAGAAACCATAATATAAAGATTATCTTGTTCAACAAAAAGAGGCATGTAACGAAATTCTGAAGCGAGATGAACACGTGTTGGAATGCGCGCAATGGTTTCAAAGAAAAATTGTGCGATGCGTGATGCATGCCACGATGTCCCTGCTGCAATGAGATGGATAGTTTTTAAATTTTTAATTTTTTCTTTAGAGAGGCCAAGTTGACGCCAGATTGCGTCGCTATACTCGTTTGAAAGATATGATGAACGATACACATCGCTTATTGGTTGCCCAGATTCATTGCAGGTACAAATTGCTTGATAAAATGAAATGGTGCGGCCGATTGCTAGCTTTTGATCATAAATTTCTTTGAGCATGTAGTGCTCAAAACCGAGTTTGTCATTATCAAGAGCGATTGCATCAACCGATTGAGAAACAACGGCAAGGCTTTCACCGTTGAAATTATACAGCTCGATGCCGTTTTTTTTAATCAATGCAAAGCTGTCATCGGGCATGAAGACGACATTGTTTGTTTGGTCAGAGAATGCAAGAAAATCTGAAGCGACGAACATTTCATTGTTTCCAATACCGATTGCAAGAGGAGAGCGATGTCGTACAACGATCAATTGATCAGGAAATTCTTTGACGATGAATACGAACGCATAGGCGCCCTTGAGACTAGCAGTAAGCGCGAGTAATGCTTGTTTGAGATCAAATGAATGTTGTTTTAAAAGATCGCTGAAATAATGAGCAACAACTTCAGTATCGGTGGAAGAATAAAAGTTGTGGTTACGTTTGATAAGTTCTTCGCGCAGACCTTCGTAACCTTCAACAATTCCGTTGTGGATGACAGCAAGGCTTTTGGCGCAGTTAAAATGTGGATGAGCATTTGCTTGATCAACGATGCCATGCGTTGCCCAGCGCGTGTGTCCCATGCCAATGGTGCCATCAAATGTAACAGCGTTGCTAAGACGTTCAAGCGGGCTAGAACCGCCCGCTTCTTTATGAAACGAAAGATTGTTATTGTTTTGATCAATACAAACGAAGCCAGCGGAATCATATCCGCGATATTCCAGGCGCGTTAATCCCTTTAAAACAAGGTTCCGGCATTGCCTATCGCCGACATACCCAACTATGCCACACATTAATGCTCTCTTATATAAATGAGAAACGTAAGACTAACCATCCGCTGCGCAGTTGATCCAAACACCAACGTTTAACGTTTAACGAATTGGAATTTACGACGAGCTGCTTTTTGTCCGTATTTTTTACGTTCTTTGACGCGAGAATCAACAGTTAAAAGGCCGTTGTTGCGAAGTGCTTGCCTGTATGTTTCGTTCATGACAAGCAATGCACGTGCGATAGCAAGTTTTGTTGCATGGGCTTGGCCGAACGATCCGCCACCTGTAACGTTAACTTTGATGCTGACTGAACGATCTGTGCCACAAACTTTGAGTGGTTGTTCAATGGCGTTGTGCATTTCTGAGCTTGTGAAATAATCGCGATAATCTTTGCCATTAACTTCGATAGTTCCTTTGCCGGTGCTCTGTAACCAGACGCGCGCGACAGAAGATTTGCGACGGCCAACGCCGTGAATGTTTGATGATTTTCTTTTGAGATCAATTGTATTTATCATAGCTTCTTACAAACCCAATACTGTTAGACTGACAAAACCCTGCCGCCCGAGCATCGAGCGACCTTGGGAAAAAGCTTACAAGACCGGGCAAAATTTGTCAAAACAAAGTGATTTTGAAAGAGTGCAATAAAAAATGTGCTGCCTGAAATTATGGAGCCGGTGACCGGACTTGAACCGACGACCTACTGATTACGAATCAGTTGCTCTACCACTGAGCTACACCGGCGTTAAGAGGGATTAATAAGCCAAAAAACGTACCATTAGAATACTAAAGTTTTCGAGAAAGTCATCACTTTATTGCTCGAATTCTTCCTGGCAAACTATGCATCGTGCGGCATAGGGGAAATTCTCTAGCCTTCGGTCGGATATTGCATCGCCACAATCAACGCATACCCCGAATTCATTGCGTTCAAGGCGGGTGAGGGCATGGTCAATCAGACGAAGTTCATCCATTTCTGTTTTTTGTAGCGAACTCTGAATTTTTTCCATGGAAATGGAAAGTGCTTCGTCGCCGACATCCAGGATTTGTCCGTCTGTAATTTTGTCCATTGTTTGTTCAGTAATTTGATTTGTAAGAATTAATTTTCTGGAATGTAAGTTATTTTTTATTTTTTCGAGTACTTCGATTCTCTGTTTCACTGCTAACCTTTCTCTTTTGTCGTACATTGGAAAAAAAACGCTGTAATAATAGTTTACTCTCGTGTTCCTTTATGCCTCCTTCTATATGGATGTCCTTTGCATAGGGGGGTAATTTCGCTTCGTTATAAAGGCTTACGCCAAAGAGCGGCGATTGTGCACCGTAAATAACGCCTTCTAATCGGCTAAGCTGAATGAGCCCCATGCACATTAGGCAAGGCTCTAGCGTAACATATAACCAACAACCGTTCAATCTCCACCCGTCGATTTTTTTGCAAGCCTTTCTAATGGCGAGCGCTTCTGCGTGGGCACATTGACAGTGTTGTTTTTCTATTTGATTGTATGCGCGTGCGATAACATTACCGTGTTTGTCAACAACTACGGCTCCAACGGGAACTTCATTATGTTTAAGTGCTAATTTTGCTTGAGTAAGCGCTTTTAGCATGAAAAATTCTTTTCTGTTGTCCATACTTTATCTGTTTTGATAGAATCGGCGAGCTCTGGTATACTTGTTTCCTACAAAAGTTATTTACATTGAGCGTTATACTACTAAAAAGTTGGTTGGTTTTGAAAGTTTTTTCACAGAGAGTGTTTTACTGGCTATTCTGCAGCATTTTATCGAGGTAAGTTTATGGATAAGAATGAGAAAATAAATCAGCATGAGTATGGAGCGAGTTCGATTAAGGTACTTGAGGGCTTGGATGCCGTCCGTAAACGTCCAGCCATGTACATTGGATCAACGAACACGGCAGGATTACATCATTTGGTATATGAAGTAGTCGACAACTCGATAGACGAAGCGCTTGCTGGTCATTGTAATCACGTCATTGTGGCGCTACATGTTGACGGTTCGTGTTCGGTTGAGGACAACGGTCGCGGCATTCCTGTCGACATTCATCCAACCGAAAAAATTTCTGCCGCTGAAGTGGTGCTGACCAAATTGCACGCTGGTGGCAAGTTTGAAAAAGATTCATATAAATATTCCGGTGGTCTCCATGGCGTCGGTGTTTCTGTTGTTAACGCTCTATCAAGAACGCTGGAATTAACTATTTATAATAAAGGTAAAATTTACCGCCAATTTTATGAACGCGGCAAACCAAAAGACCGTCTTAAAGAAGCTGGTAAAAGTGATAAACGTGGAACGCTCGTTCGTTTTACGCCCGATGAAACCATTTTTGAAAC
>JBAYHB010000106.1:0-4543 GCA_041666365.1 Candidatus Babeliales bacterium
AAATGGGTTTGAAGAAGCTGGTACATTTTGAAATTGTTGATAGGTAAATAGTCTAAACTGGCAGTCTTAGAGACTGCTAACAACCGTCAAGCCACCCGCTTCGCGGGTGCGCCATGACTCTCCTGATGTCAGATTGATGCAGTTAAATGATTGTCCCATTATCGTGTTACTTATTGATTGAACGTTCTTTTGAACTTGATTCTCTTTATTCTCTTGCAGCGCACTGTAACAAGAATGCTGAACCAGACTCAACAACAAAAAAATAGCACGCTGATACCTCATGGTTTTCATAGCTTTATGACGCTCCATTTAAAATAACGTTAGATTCGTTCTACGTAATAGGTCTTTAGTAAACTTTTGACGTCCATTCAAGCGGATCAACCGGCGTGTTGTTTACCCTGATTTCCCAGTGAAGGTGGTAGCCACTGGCGTACCCGGTCATGCCAAGCCTGCCAACCGGGTTGCCTTTGCGAATCATGTCGCCAACTTGAATGTCGGCAAAGTCTTCCAGGTGTGCGTACAAGGTAAATACCCCAAGGCC
Organism: Candidatus Babeliales bacterium; assembly: GCA_041666365.1. Taxonomy (GTDB): domain Bacteria; phylum Babelota; class Babeliae; order Babelales; family RVW-14; genus JBAYHB01. Next base: position 542 of record JBAYHB010000106.1, read on the forward strand.
ATGGTCGATAACCACCGTGTTGCCCGTCATGAGGAACCGATCTTTAATGATCACCTTACCGTGTTGACTGGCCCACACAATACACTTTGGTCTATTCAAAAGATCAAGCCCCTTATGAAGATAGCGGCCACGCTCAGCCGTCATACGAATTTCGCCGAATGGCGTCGTTTGTTTTTGAACATCGATAGGAAACTCAAAAGGCCCCGCCCATAACTTTTTACGTGGCGATTCTTTTGCCCAGCGCTCAAGCGTTTCTTCAAGAATGCGGGCTCCACGGCTAATCTCTTTTTCTTGGTCAAGCTTGCCATTTCCAACGCTAAATCCATGTTGTTTTTTGAATGGGTAAGGAAGAATCATGATCTTTGTTGCAAGCTTAAGATTATTTTTGACGTAATCTTGGACATCAACAGTCACCATGTATTCATTAGGATTTTCTTCGCAGTCAACGGGAACAAAACATTCATAGAGCATTGAACCTTCGGCAGTTGGGGTAAATGAGTACGGCTTACCTAAGAAGGTAAAGGTCGCTTTTTCAATTTCTTTGTTGGCTTGAATTTTCAAATGCATCGTTCTGCCCTGCTCACCACGATATTCTGGGGCAACCAGCGCAGCACTGAGCTGCAAGTTGTCAACGTAAAAATCCCACGCATCGCGTTTGCGATTGTGGTGGTAGCTCGCATCAACAGCTTCAACTTCAAGGGTATGTTTTCCGTTCATCATGTTCGTGGTATCAATCTTGATAGGCAATTCAAAATAACGCGCACCAACATCTTTAGAAGCTCCGAAATCAAATTCCTTGCCATCAAGCCACATTGAAAGTTGAGCAACTTTGTAAGGCCCCTCTGATTTTGCAGAGCACGCGAGCACTCTGCCGTAGTAACCACCCTGCTCAAGGCCAACCATAACGATTACCGGCAACTGACTGTTAGTAAAATAACGCCACGTGGCGCGGGTAACGAAAAATGTAACAAGAATTATACTGATAATAACGGCTACCGATTTTAAACGCTCAAACATATCTGTATCTCTACTCATAACGGAATTTTATTTACCTCTGTACAACGTCCTTAATATACCTCATTTTGGCCGCCCGTAAACCACAAAGTGCCAAAAATATGGTAGTATTAAAGGGTTGCCATGAGATGAACTCAAAAGGCTCATATCTTTCAAGAAAATTACCGCAACAGCCTAAGACTATGACGAACCCAGCAGGCCAAACTAGAAAGCTTGTCATCCCGGACACCGATCCGGGATCCAGACAATCGTCACGTTCTTCGAAGACCAAGAAAAGAGCCTGGATACCGGCATACGCCGGTATGACATCGTTAGGTTTTTGCGATAAATAAAATTCTGTTCTAAAGAAAGTATGAATTATGAACCCAACCACCACACTTATCGCTACCATAAAAAAGCTACCCGCATTGCCCGGCGTCTACATTTTCAAGGACAACGAAGGCCAGATCATCTACGTCGGCAAGGCAAAGGACTTAAAAAAACGGGTCATTAGTTACGTCCAACTCCAGGGCAAAGATTTTAAAGCTGACACCATCATGGCCACCGCCACCTCCCTTGAACACATCGTTACAGATTCCGAATTGGAGGCGATGCTCATTGAAGCGCAACTCATCCAAGCCCATCAGCCCAACCTTAATATTTTACTCAAAACCGGCCAACCATTCCTGTATCTGGTCATTACCTCATCAACAATCCCGGAGCTCAAAATTGTCCGCAACAAAAAACAAAAAGGAACATACTTTGGACCCTTTATTGAAAAAGCTTCAGCCCGTAACGTCTATGATTTTTTGATAAAAACGTTTCGCCTAAAACGCTGTGGCAAAAAGATCGAAAACGGTTGCTTGTATTACCACATGGGAATCTGTTCCGGTTCATGTCGCCCCGACTTTGGCCATGCTGCCTACCTTGAACGGATTGAACTTGCCAAGGCGGCCTTAAAACAAGGCCATACAAAATTTCTCAAGCATCTGGAACAGCTGGTTGCCGAGCAGAGTAAACAACGTAATTTCGAAAAAGCAAAAACACTGCACGCCTACCACAAAGCCTTTCAAAGCGTTTATGAGGCACTTGATGTCAAGCAAGCAACAGCCAGCCACCTTGTGCAACGTGATATCTGGATCCTTGCAGCGGGCGGCCAAAGTATATGTGTCTTCAACGAACAAAATTCGGTACTTAAGAAAAAACAGATCTTTTATGCCCCGCTCATGCAAAGCGATTCCCAAGAACCCTGGTACCTTGAATACTTTTTAAGCTACTACCGCATCCACCCTCCATGCGTCACTATTTTGGTAAATTTTGATCTCCCAAAAACCGATAAAGACCTCTATCAAACTTTCTTGCAACAGTGGCACGCCCTGAAATATCCCGTTACGATCGATCACCCAACCAAAGGGCATGCCGCATCGCTTGTGCGCCTGGCATTAATCCACGCCGAGCAAGAAGTAACACGTACCAAAACATTGTCAAAAGCGCTCATGCAGTTTCTCGGGCTTAAAATTGCCCCAAAAACTATCGATTGTTTTGATATCTCCCACACGCAGGGCCACGCCATGGTTGGATCGTGTGTTCGTTTTACTGACGGCGAGCCAGACCCCAAAAACTTTCGACATTTTCATATCAAAACACTTGATCATCAGGATGATTGCGCCGCGCTACAAGAAATTGTTAGTCGCCGCTATAAAGGTACCAGCGAGCTGCCAGACCTCATTTTAATCGATGGCGGCAAAGGACAGCTGAGCGCTACCAAATCGCTCTTCCCCTCTATCCCCTGCGCGAGTTTGGCAAAGAAAGAAGAAATTGTGTATGCTACAACCCTTCCGCAGGGTAAAAAATTGGATGTCACGAGTTTTGTCGGCCAACTTCTCATCGCGCTACGCGATTACACCCATCATTTTGCGATCACGTTTCATAGAAAAATATCAAAACTTTAAAAGCAAAGGCTGCTCGCTATGTTCGCTTACCATAATCGTTATCGCTATATAGTTTTCGCCTCGTTTTTTATGCTTGTTGGTTGCCAAAGAAATAATAATGCTCACCAGCACACGCCCATCCACCACACGTCAACCAACAAAGGCACGCCGACACAACCACTATCCCCAAGCAAACATGTCATGATTGTTTTTGTACATGGCACTGTTTTCCCTCTGCCAACACGAAGTAGCGTTTCTGACTTTTTTACACATCTCTTTAATCATAAGAAAAACCCTTTTGAGGCATACGTCGATCGCGCTCGCATAGGTTTGATTTATCAGTACCAGCCGATTGGCGACTATGGACTTGCCTCAATCACCCCAAAGACAGATGCCGTTGTTGGTGCCCGTTGGGCAGCACAAGCAACAATGGCCGCTTTCGGTTGTCTTGATGAATACGTAGATGCATCGCTTTCACTCTATACTTTCGGATGGAATGGCCAGCTTACTCAGGCAACACGATTAAAGCGTGGCGAGCAACTTTACGAAGAGCTCTCTCGAGAAATCGCTTCAGTACTCGCACAAAAAAATATTCCACGCAGAGACCTTGAAGTCATTGTCTTTGCGCATAGTCACGGTGGTAACGTTGCGCTGAATATGGCAACAGGCGCAAACGCCAATTGCAACCCCCTTGTCGACCGGCTCATTTTACTTGGAACCCCTGTTCAAAAAGAAACTGAAGCGCTCGTTGAAAGCCCTCTCTTCAAAGAAGTTCTTAACGTCTATTCAAAAGGCGATTCAATTCAAACACTCGATTTCATTTCAACTAAAGGATCATCCAGAAGAAAATTCAAACACGCAACAACCAATAAGCTCACCCAAATAAATGTGACTATCGGCCAGACACTCCCATCACATGTTGAGCTCTACTTTTTCAATGGATACAAAAATATACTAGAGTTTATGCACAATAAAAAATGATCAGAAAAATGTGGTCAATCCTTTTTAGCCGATTAAGCTAAAAAATATAACAACAAAAAAAGGAGACTGACCACATGACGATCATAGAAAAAATTAC
>JBAYHB010000107.1:0-4510 GCA_041666365.1 Candidatus Babeliales bacterium
AAAAAAGAAGAAGAGAGACAAAAGGAGTTTGAACAAGAGCGTCAAACAGAAGAGCGGCTTAAACAAGAACGAGCGGTCAGTGAGCAGCAGCGAGCCTTAGAGCGTAAGCAAAAAGAAGAGCTAAAAGAAAAAGAACTTGAGGCCGAGCGTAAAATTGTAGAACAACGCCAAAAAGATGAAGAGGCTCAAGAACGCATTAAAGAAGAAGAACGACTTGCAAACGCACGTGCGCGAGAAGAGGAGCGATTAAAAGTTGAGCGTGAAATGGAAGAGCATGAACGACAAAAAGAATTAAGACGTTTAGCTGAAGAGCGAGAATATGAACGCAAAAAAGCTGAAAAACGTAAAGAGCAAATGAAGCTTAAAGAGCAAAAAGAAGAAGAACACCGAATAAGGGCTCGAAGAGCAGAAGCAATCAGGCTTGAAGCAGAAAGAATAAAAGAAGAAACGCGCCTTTTCAAAATTGAGCAAAAATGTGCACAAGCACTTGAACGCAAACGAAAAGAACAGATGCAAAAAGAGCTAGAAATGGATCGCAGGCTTCAAGAGGAAAAAAAGAGAGAAATGGAAGCAAAGCGTAAGCGCATGGAAGAAGAAGAGCAATATTGGGAGCATGCATACCTTGAAAAGGATCCAAAGAACGTTTACTACGACTATGTTACAAAAATTAATAAAGACCTGTATGAAAAGAAGCGAGCTCGGCTTGAGTTTTTACGCAACGAACGTAACCAGCGTATTAAAGCATGGGAAAAGCTTAAGGGAATTTCGCTAGAGCTTGATGCTTACTCTGGAGCCTATGCTGACCTTTATAAATCGCCGAGTGAACCTGTTTATGCCCAGGCATTTGAAAAAAAAAAAGTTATAAATATCCAGCCTCGTTTTTCGTATGCAACTGATGCATACCTTTCAACGCTGGGGCACCATGGTGATGTGACTACACTTGAGTTTGGTAGTGATCCTATCACGTTTGGCGATATTTCTTTGGCCGGTCGGTTACTTGAAGAAGGTTATTTACAGCAATTAGGTACTCGGCCACCGCCGCCAGTATTTACCGATAATATGTACCTACTCAACCCTTATGCGGTCGTGTTCAATGGGCGTGATGAACGGATTGATATATCGCTAGATTTTGCTTATTACATTAAAGATTTTGATTGCGCTTTGGGTTTCCAGCTACCGATTGCCTTTCAAAAGCATAAACTTGAGGCAGCGTTTTTGACCGAAGATTTCGAGCGTAGCGATACCGCAACGAACAATTTAGCGAACAATGCAGCATTTATATTTAGTGAGCTTCTTAAAACTAAGGACATTGCTCATATTGGTGGTACTGCAACAGGGCTAGGTGATCTTGCACTGTTTGGAAACGTAAAAATCCACTCTGGATTTGCTGATAAAGTTCTTGTGGGAGCTCGAGTTCAATTACCTACTGCCAGCCAAGCATCGATGCATATGTTGTGGCCAATTGCGCTTGGCAATGATGGGTGCTTGCAGGTAAATCTCTTTACGTCAGGGCTTATCGCCTATAACAGTTATATAAATCCACATATTTTTATAGAAGGAACACTCAATGCTCCAGCGTATGTTAGACGGAGAGTTCCAAAATTATTTGTTGCAGATATGGAAAGAGGTGTAACGCCTAAAGTAACTTCTTATTACGGTCCTATGGCGCTAGGTAGTTATTTTCAGACTGTTAGAGATGACTGCAATCCACAACACATTTCAGAGTTTGATACGACAATAAAGGGGCTTGCTGACAATATTGCTCGCGTTCGATTAACCAAAGGGCCTGAGTTATCGTTTAAAATAGGTAATTTATTCGAGCATGTTTTTGTGAAGCGAGGTTTTTTTGATCTTTACTATGATCTACATGCAAAGTGGCAAGATAGTGTAAGTGGTTTGAATACACAGGAATGGAACCTTGATGTTGTCAAAAGGGATACTCAATCACTTGCCCATGTCATTGGTGGTGAATACTCCTACCAGTTTGATCTTGGTTCACGAATACGTCTTGGTATGCAATATGTTGTCTCTGGAATGAATGTTGCAATGGCCCTTGAGGTCTTTGGTGGACTGACGTACTCGTTTTGATCGCGCAGTGAAGATGTAAGACTTCACAACAGACAATGACGAACGCACGAAAAAAGGATTGTCGTATGAAAGCGAGATTTTTTACAGTAGCTCTCTTTGTTTGCTGCGCAGGTACGATTGTCGCAGTCGTTAAAAACAAGGGCACATCGTCTGGAATTACGGCAAGTTCGACATCAACGATTAAAGTGACAAATAATTTAAGTGTTACAAATGCAAATGTAACCATGGCTGCCAACGCAAAATTTGAGGGGCTGGCAACACTTAATAACAGCTCGGTAGCGAGTGGCGGAGGTACTAAAGTAACGATAAAGTCAGGTACAGTGACAAATGGTAAAGCCGCTATTGTTACCAATTCCGAGACCAAGTTTGATGGAGGGAAAATAGAGCAAGCAGCTAAATTTTATGGGAAATCATCGATAAGCGGTAGCTTAACAAGTGCGGCAGTAGATGAAGGAATCTCGTTGGAAGATTCTAATGCAGAGTTGGATGTGGCAATGGTATCGTCGCTGCCAACGAGTATTACTATGAATGGCGGGAAGCTGAACCTTAAAGGCACGACAAAACTTGCGGACGGCAAGTCCATTCTAGGAACGGGGACAGTTAATTGTGATAAAAACTCACTGGTATTTGGAGCTACTCCGGTTACATTGAGCAGTAAGCTCAAGATTAAAAAGGGTGCTGATATCCAGTTTAATAATACTTTAAGCGTCGCAGAGACATTATTATTTGATGGTGATGCTGCAATATGCGGGAATGGTAATATCTTAGATCTTTCTGGCGGCGTTATAGCAATTAGGCCTTATACGAATATTCACATGACCAATCTTATTTTAAAGGGGTTGGGAAGTGGTGAGATCGTTTTTTATGATCAAACATCGACGTTGAGTTTATCTAATGTTCAAGTAGCCATGAACAGTAATTATACCGTAACAACGGGTGGTGTGTATGTACAAGGGCCAACCACGGTAGCAACGGCAAACTATCTCCTTAATTTTTCATTAAATAGTTCGCTCACAGTTGATGGCGTCAGTTTGATGTACGATACCCTTGGATACCCCGACAATCAAAATATTTGTCCTGCCCCGGGTAGCGATGTGAGTCATAAAAATGTGACGCTTCTGAATAACGGGGTTATAAGAAATGCGGCAGGAAGGGTGAGCTCCGTCGGCAACGTTCTTGATGGAACATCAAACGTTTTGGTGATGAATAACAACTATGTGTTTCATAAGGGGAATGCTGGGGTTGCCGGCAGTGTCCGCTTTGGAGGTGGCTTTACTATTTTGGCTGATACTTCGGCCGTCTTTGATACTTTTGTGACGGTTTCTGGTCCAATTGACTTGCGCGAAACGGGGACGCTCATTTTGATTGATGATCTTCAGCTTGGTTCAAATGTAACGCTGAGTAGTGGCGGCAACGTTGATGCTCGCGGTCATGCACTCAAGCTGAGTGGTAATCTTGCTATTCCAAATAATAAAATTTTACATGTGATGAGCAATGCTACGATTGATGGTCAAGGGCATACGCTTACGGTTGGTGATTATGGGCAGTTATTTGTTGATAACAATGTAACACTGACCTTGCAAAATATGGTACTCAAGAGTGGGGCAAAGACGCGTGTTTTTCCGCCGTTTCGTTGTGCAGGCCTGCAAAGTAAGATAGTACTTAATAATCTACTATTTCAATCTGGGGGAGATATTCCTTTTTATCAGGGGCAACTTGCTTTCAATAACGATGTGGTGTTTGGCGGGACATCGGCTCTTGTGTATAAGTCATCGCAAGCAAGCACCATATTTCCAGGCGCTACATTAATGTTTGATCATGGAACAACGTTTTCCTATGCACCGTGTAGTACGTCAAAGGACTTAATTCAGCTACAGGATGTGACATCGCGCATAGTACTTGATGGGTGTTGCCTCAAATGTACTGATACGGGTTTGCGCTTAACGGTGGGATCTCTTTTATGCGATAACAAAGTAAATTTTGATAGTATGGCAGCGCTCTACCTGTCAAGTTTAACAACGGGGTCTGGTTGGCAATATTCATGGGGAGATTCGCCAGGATTTATTCCGTGTGCATGGCGGCCAGATGGAAAGTTTTGGGCGATTGGGTCAGATTACGAGCCTGCGAATGTTAAAATATTGTCGTTTGATGGTACTAATCTTAGCTTGATAGCCAATGTTCAGTACGGAAATCGTATATTTTGTATGTCATGGAGTCCAGATGGTAGGTATCTTGCCGTCGGTGGTGGTAATGGTGATGCAACGGTTAAGGTTTATTCGTTTGACGGAACAAGCCTAACGCTGGCAGCAAGTAGATTTTTTGGGATATATATTTGGGGGTATGCATGGAGTCCTGATGGACGGTACTTGGCTGCCATAGGAGCCGGTGCGACCGATACTGGGTTTGGGACAGGAAATACCGA
>JBAYHB010000108.1:0-4416 GCA_041666365.1 Candidatus Babeliales bacterium
ATCAAGCCGCTTGATATCGTTGTGTTGCTTTGCACTGACGATCTCGTCTTTAATTGTTTTCACAATCTGTTTCCAGTGGCGCTTACAAAATTGCAACACAAGGCGATCGAAGTGTTCCCGTGCTATCGGTTGGTATTGAACACTCATCCGAGGAACGATAGAACGCTCTCGCTCATCAAGCAGATCTAAAAACGCCCCAAAAGTTTGTTTGTACGGTGTTTGGGTAAATGTCGCACTTTTTTTTATTACACTTTGCAGCTGTTCCTGAAAATGAGGAATCAAGTCCGCATCAATTTTGTACGGCATTTCGGTTTCTAGAGTATTGATTATAGCAGAAATTATGCTTTCCTCCAAGGTTACCCCGACGGTGGCCAGCGCTGCTTCAAGGGGCATCTGTTCTTCTGCCTGCTGCCGTACCTCAAGCGTCTGTGGCTGGCCTTGGGCAATTGCTGCCGCATACTCTTGTTTGTTTGCAAGTTTAAACCGTTGGCGGCGCAGGAGTTGTTTAAGACTTTGGATGGGGATGTCCATGCAGCCAGAGGCTTGTTGGAGTAATAAGTCTTGTTTAAAGGGGTCTTTGAGCTTGGCGATCATGGCCGTTACTTTTTCGCCACAGGCAAGTTTTTCAGAAAGTGTTTTTTGATTAAACCCTCCAAGGGTTGTTTCAAGATAAAATGAAAAAATATCGCGCGCCTGGGTAAACAGTGCTCTCATGTCAGCTTGTCGTGCGATGTATGACGCAGGGTCATCACCTTTTGGCAGGATGATGACTTTTGGTTCAATACTGACCTCCCAGCAAAGTTCGGTCAGCCTGATCATTGCTTTTTGCCCAGCTTGGTCCCCATCGTAAGCAACATACAAGGTCTGAGCGTAACGCGCCAGCGTCTTGAGATGGTCGGGGGTACAGGCTGTTCCCAGGGTAGCAACGGTGTTAGCAAAACCGTACTGAACCATGGCGATGCAGTCCATGTAGCCTTCAACTAAAAATACAGCGCTCTCTGTTTGGATTGCTTTTTTTGCGCTATCAAGGCCGAATAATAATTTGCCTTTGGAAAAACCTTCTGACTCGCGGCTGTTATAATATTTTGCCCGCTGGTCATTCGGCCTGAAAACACGGCCACCAAAGCCGGCATAGCGTCCAAGTAAATCTTTAATGGGGAACATGATCCGTTCTTCAAATGGCGAGAATAAAAAGGCTTTGCCCTCCATCACAATGCCGTATTCCAAAAGCTCTTTAAGCAAAATTCCCTTGCGGGCCATCGCCTGAACAAAGAGGTTAACGGCGGTGGTTCCGCCAGGAAAATAGCCGACTGCAAAGTTTTTAATAAGCTCGGGCGTAACGCTGCGTGCGGTTATGTATGAAAAGGCATCAGGTGTTGTCAGCAGCGATTGATGGGTCCATAGCGCAACTTCTTTGCAGATGTTGTAATAGACCTCTTTTTCTTCAGTATTGGCTTTTATCCCTCCACCGTTAGCGCGTAGTATTGCTTCGGGAACTAAAATTTTATAACGATTGATAATATGTTGTGCCGCCTCGATTTGTGAAAGATGTTCAATTTTTGCCATAAATCCAACGACGTCACCGGAAGCCTGGCATCCAAAACAATAAAAAATTTGCCGCTCAGGACTGATGGTAAACGAGGCATCAGTTTCTGAGTGAAAGGGGCACGACCCTTTCCAATAGGTTCCAGCGTGTCTGAGTTGTACATAATCGGCGACAACGTCCAAGATGGAACTGTTGGTGCGTATGAATTCAAAAAGTGTCATGATTATTTATGATCGAGTCGGTGATTTTTTGTGGTAAATAGTACGATACAAAGACCAATAAGTGCTACCAGACCTATGACCAACGACCATGTCTGCATAGTCGAAAGCGAGATGCTTGATTCCATGATATTGTAGTAGTGTAGCGCTTCGCGGTCGCTACGCCAAAAATCGGTAACAAAGCGATTGATATTTTCAAGAACAAGGTAAAGAAAGGTGAGAGCTCCTGTGCGAGGGTACAGTTTTTTGGCGAACAAAAATAAGCCTAAAAAAACCGTAAACGATCCAACCATTGTATACAGCTGTGCAGGATGAAGGGGAATATTGAGAGGAGCTTGGCATGCCGGATCAGAAAATGTTACTGCCCACCAGCAACCGCTTGATGCTGGGATGCCGTAACAACAGCCAGATAAGAAACAACCAATGCGGCCAATGCTTTGCATCAATGGGGTATACACCGCAGCGATATCAAGGAGCGGCAGTACTGGAACACTGTGGTACATAAGGTAGCCGGTGACAGCAATAATAACGCCCAGGATTGCTCCCAAAACGGTTAAACCGCCAACCCATGGAAAAAAGACTTCGTACCAATGCTGGCTGAATGCTTCTGGCGTATTGATAATGGTAAGTAGTCGTCCACCAATGATTCCGGCAACAAGACCGATATACACAGTATTTAAATAAAGCTCATCACTGATGAGGTGTTTGCGACGTTCAAGATTGTACGTGATGGTTAAAAAACAGATAAAACTGATTGCAATCATAACGCCATAGCTTTGAATCCAGAGTGGTCCGTAAATGTGGAGCAAGTGTGGCAACATGTAGTCCTCCTGATTTGATGTTATTGTAATCTTTTTACTATTTATTTTGCCCCTACAATGTAGCATTCTACGCGTTTTTTATATAGGGCAACTTTTTGATTGTTATGTTAAGGTAGGCAATTGTTTTTTGTAAAATTCGTTTGGGATAGTAACCGTGAAGGCTTTTATGAAGTATAAAAAACTGCTCTTTCTGATGTGGTCAGTTATCGGCGCAACTGAAATGCCGCAAACGCAAAAAAGCGTCTTTGCACAAGAGATCATAGCGTTTAAACAAGAGGATAAAGATTTTAAGGCGCTGTCAGAGTGCAGTAATGATGTTATTAAAGAGCTAGTATTGTTAAATGATCTTAAGAAAATACTGGAAAAACAAAAATTTTCATCTTCCTCTGAATGTAAAAGTGCGCAAAGCGCTATTTCGGCAGCGGCAGAGTTATTTGCAAGGTTTAATGGGAGCCTTTTGGATGCACAAAAAGCGCCGAAGCTCTTTGCAATGATTCAACAATTAGCCAGTCAATGTAAGGTAGCAATGCCGCACGTTATTGTAGGCACCTCTGATAGGACTGCGTCAATATCGCTTACAAAGAATTTTAGCATTGTGTTTATTGGCATGGCGTTTATTGAGCAGTTGTCTGACGATGGCATACGAGCTGTTATTGCTCATGAGCTTGGCCATATCGTCCACCAACATTCAGCGAAATTGTTTTTGCAAGATGATATAAAAAGGTGTATCGATGGAGCTCTTTGTGGACCTTTTTTGGCGCTCTTGTATATCGCGTTCTGCAAGGGCAATTTAAACCTGCTTTTTACATTGGCTGCGACTAGCGGAATCTCTTGGCTCGCTCTGCGAGCATTATTTGAGTTTTATAAAATTGATCCAGCTCTCAATGAGCAAGAAGCTGATGATGTAGCGCTTGAACTTGTTGGTCCAGATGCTTCTATTGAGGTAATGAAAAAACTTAAAGCAAAAATACTTAATGAGCAGCAAGCATTTGAAAATGATGTTTCATTTCTTAAAGCTAAGAAAACGTCCTTGGACGAAAGTGACATTGCGACAATTCAAGCGATAAGAAAAAATTATGCCAGATTGCTTCGAGGTAAAAATATAACGCCTCATCCATCAATTAGAGCGCGTATTCTACATGTGCAACAATGGCAAGCTGAACACCAAAAATCTAATGATTTAGCGCAGCAATTTTCTGAGCAAGCGGCTTGTCAAACAAAGTCTGATCCCGCACAGCAGCTTGTTGGTCGACCAGCGTAAAAATTTCTGGATGAACGCGGGCAAGTTCCAGAGCGTTATCAAGCTGATGACTCGTTGATGATGCCACGAGCGGAACAACAATTGTTGGTTTTGCAAAAAAGAGCGCTTCAAACATACTGCCTGCACCCGCACGGCTTATCAAAATATCAGCCACAACATAATACTCCGCTACGCGATCTGAAAATGCGAAGGTAAGCGCTGGAATGTTATTGCTGTGATAAAATTCATCCCAACCTGCTTGATCTCTGCCGCCAGTTTGATGGATTATCTGAATTTTGTTATGCATCTCGGGGTTGCCTGTAATAAAGTTTTTAAATAGTGTGTTCAACCCAACCGAGCCTTGCGAGCCTCCGAGCAGAACGATGGTGATCAGGTTTGGAGAAAATAATAAATTATCTTGGTTGGATGGTACATCGACCGCTCGTCCTGAGCTTGTCGAAGGATACGAGCGCTCATGTGGTTCGACAGGCTTCCGGCCTTCGCACAAGGCTTCGGCGGACAGGCTACCATGAGCGGAATCTTCTAGTAGCAATTGATTTATATTTTCGATTACTTGCCCGTGCGGCAAAT
>JBAYHB010000109.1:0-4295 GCA_041666365.1 Candidatus Babeliales bacterium
GAATCAATAACTAACAGCTCAGATGAATAAAGACCGCATAACGTTTTAATCATATTTATAATACTGTGATGCATAAGTGCATACGGATGACACAGCATAATCTTCGCCGCAGTCGCTTGTGCAACAAAACATTTTTCTACCTGATCCAAACAATCCTGTTTTTTTTGTGTAGCAATAAAATGATCATGGCAAAGATCTGCGTACACAGAATCTCGCGCCTGCGCATAGGAGCACCCCTGAGACCTCATTACAACAGGTACGGCACCATGATTAATACAGTGATTGCCCGAAAATGCTTGAAGAAAAATATACCCCGTCAAAAGATAATTACGCACACACCAAATGCTGATAACACTTATCCACCCAAACGCAAGCGTAAAACTTCCAATTATTTTTTCTCGCAACAACCCATGAGAGAGAATAAGAACAACAAAAAGCGTGCAGATGAGCAATGGAAACCCAACAACAGCGCGAGTTAACGAGGCAAGTCCCAAACAAATTCCCGCTATCAACAATAAAAATTTCGATTGTTTTTTTCGCCACCCACTCTCGCGCATCAGCAAGAAAAAAGATAAAAGAAAAAAAAATGTGAACAAAATTTCTGTCATCACCAGGCCAGAAAAAATCAAAAAGCCCGGATGAACTCCAGTAAAAAATGCACCCCATAAAGCAATTTTATCACCAAATCCAAACTCACGCGCAATGAAAAAACAGAGCACAGAAATCAAGAGTGATAGCAGAGATTGAATGATCATTACTGCATTAATTCCTCCAAGCCAATACGACGCAGCTAAAAAAATTGGATATACCGGAAGGCGATAAAAATAATAATTACCCGCCCCATCACAAAACAGTCCATATTTAAGTAGATCAGATGCCATGGCATGATAATGGCCTGCGTCAAACATCAATCGGCACGGGTTGTTACATAAAAAAAAATGATAAAAAACAACATGAAGAACAGCAGAAAAAATAACGCTGCAGAGCAGATAGATGCCCCACGCCTTCTCTCCTTTTAGAGCCATTTAAAAAGCCCCTAGCAAAATAAAAATGCTAAAACCATATCTTTAAAGAAAAAATAAAAAGTCGCACCAAAAACGAGAAATGGCCCAAATGGAATTCGCGTAAAGCGGCCCTTGTGTGCAATAACAAGGTAGGCAAACCCCACGAGCACCCCCATACATGAAGCAGCAAGCAATGATGCCCAAGCACCGATTGGTCCAATAAAAGCCCCAATCATGGCGAGCAATTCCATATCACCAACCCCCATGCCATCTTTGTTAGCCATCTTTTTAAAAATAAAAGCAATCAGCCATAAAATACCATAGCCAAGCATGGCACCGATCATGCTCTCTTGCCACGAAATACCCGTAAAACCACACCATGAAAAAAACGCCCCAAAAGGCACAAGCCAAATACTGGCACACTGGGGAATAACCATAGCCTCAAGATCCGTGCGCAAAGCAACAATAAGTGCGCTGAAAAATAATAGGCTCACGAAAAACCCCATATAAAAATGTTCTTGAAGAATTGAATAAAAGCGAACCAAATCACCGGCTCCATCTTTATCAACAAATTCACCTAAATGAGCAAGCAAAGAGGTAAACCCATCTTGTTGGTGCATGGCACGAAAGAAGAGACCGCAAAAAACACCACCCGTAAGTAATTCAATAATGGGATAAAGGGGGGATATGCTCTGGCGACATAAACGACATTTACCGCGCAGAATAAAATATGAAAGCACCGGGATGTTATCATACCAGGCAATGACGCTATTACAGTGTGGGCACTTTGATCTCAACGTACATAAAGAAGTCTGCCGCGCTAGGCGATGGGCAACAACATTAAGAAATGAGCCCCAACAAAGACCAAAAGGGAAAACCGTGGCCATAAAAAAATAAAACATTACTCTCCTTTAATTCCTGCTTTAACCAAATCATGAATGTGCACAACACCAACCACTAAACGCTGCTGCACAACAACCAATGTCGTAATATTAAATGATTCCATGAGCGTAAACGCCGTACACGCTAATGTTTCTGCAACAACCGTCTTGGGTAGTATCGACATCAATTGATCAGCCGTTTGAGAGAAAACAGACGCTCCCAGCTCACACGCACGACGCACGTCGCCATCGGTAATAACGCCCAACAATTGTCGCGCCCCATCGACAACAACTGCACACCCGAGCTTTTTTGTTGTCACCGTCATAACGATATCTTTAAATGATGCGTTGGGAGTAACCAATGGCAATCGATCACCGCTATGCATAATGTGTCCGACGGTTAGCAATAGTTGTTTTCCCAACATTCCCGCAGGATGATTTTGGGCAAAATCTTTTTGGGAAAACCCACGGTACGAGCTTGCAACAATAGCCAATGCATCCCCTAAGGCAAGCATTGACGTCGTACTGGACGTTGGAGCCAAATTGAGCAAGCATGCTTCACTGGAACATGGAATATCAACAATAACATCTGCTAGCCGCGCACTACTTCCACGCGAGCAACAAAATAGAATAGTTTTAATTTTTTTAGCATGGGCATACGCAAAAATAGATTCAAACTCGTCGCCCTGCCCACTCTTAGAAAGCACACATAAACAATCATTACTTTGTATAACCCCAAGATCACCGTGAAGGGCGTCGTGAGGATGCAAAAAGAGAGCCGCGATCCCCAAGCTTGCAAACGTAGCGGCGTGCTTTTGAGCGATAGCACCAGACTTCCCAATCCCCGTAAAAATTACTTTGCCCTTGAGCCCAACAAGCAGTTCAACCAGATCAATGGCGCTTTCGGGAAGGTGATCGGCCAAAAAAGAAAGTGCCGCAGCTTCTTTAGAAACTACGGCACTAAGTTGGTCAAGAATGTGTCGGCGATGGACGGAACTTGCGTGGACTAAACCATTGTTGTTCAACATCACTGACATACAAAACTCCCCGTTACAGGTTATTTTTTTGTATCTAAATCCTCACATACTTTATCAAGGAGATCATTAATGCGTCGCTCTTTTTCATGCTGCTCATCGTACAGAAAAACAAGATCCGGTACACGACGAGCCTGCGTTGCTTTTGCCAGGGCAGTTCGAAGTGATGGCTTGTACAAGATGAGAACCTTCAAAGCACCCTCAACCACTTGCCTTTGATCTCCTGCGTCTGCGGAGGAAAAATAGACATAACAGATACCAGCATCCTTAGAGAGCTCTAACCGCGAAGCAAACATAGGCGGAATCACCTTGTCTTCGTTGATGAGCGGATGGATAAGCTGAGAAATAACACGGAGATAAAGCGATTTTTTCTGCTGACGCTTTATCTCGTGAGCCTTATTGTGCATCATGAAAATAACCCATTAAAGGACCTACGAAAGAAGCCCCTCGGCATTTTTCAGAAAATTGTTTTTAATTGCGCGCATAAGACGTTTGCGCTTTTTTTGCGTAGGAGGTTCGAAATAGACTTGACGCTTCATATCGCGAACAACACCTTCACGCTCGATTTTTTTCTTGAGCTGCTTCAAGCACTTTTCCAAGTTACCTGTTACTTGCATCTCTATGTTATATTTTTTTGCCATTGTAGCGAAACACCACCGTTAAAGTTATTAGAGCCATCGAACCACATAATACCGCATTCTACGCAATATTCGCTTTTTTGTCAAAAGGAAATCGGTTTGTGTTATAGGGGGTGAGCTGGTACCTATTATTTCTTATTCTTATTCTAAGTATAATTAAACTAATAATAATAGGCGGCGCGTTTTTTGTTGATAACTCCCCCTTTGATTCTTGAGACGATTGATTCTGATGCGATTTTCGACGTTTTAAAAATTGTTCATAACTTGTTCATAGATGTTCACAACTTGTTGATAACTTTTTGACGATCGTTGAATCTGATGACTGAATAGGCGATTCCAGCGCCTCCATTTTGAATTACAGCTCTTGATTGTGGTTATGAGCGATTTTTTTAAACTTATGAACAAGTTATGAACATGTTATCAACAGGTTATGAACATGTTATGAACAATTTCTACCTGAATTATTCACATGCACACAGCAAGCTGATTTGCTTGGCGGACAAAAGGATTTGGTGCTTTGGGAAAAACTCAAAGGGAATTCTTTTTGATGAAAAAATAACTGGTGGAGAGGGAGAGATTCGAACTCTCGATCCCGGTTCCCCGGGATGACGGTTTTCAAGACCGTTGCATTCAACCACTCTGCCACCTCTCCAGAATTTGTGTGGCGCTTTTTATGGTGGAGAGAGAGGGATTCGAACCCTCGATCCGGGTTTCCCCAGATACTTACTTAGCAGGCAA
>JBAYHB010000110.1:0-4241 GCA_041666365.1 Candidatus Babeliales bacterium
CCCTTCATAACCTCACCTTGCCTGCGCAAAACACCACTTGACCCGGGAATTCGATGGAATTTTGACCCGTGAGTTTTTGGCCCACCTGCAAACCCCCAACGTTTCACAACGCCCTGAAACCCAAGTCCTCTTGACGTACCGGTCACTGCAACAATTTCACCTTCTTGCAATGCAATATCGTCGAGGGTAATTCTTTGCCCAACAACAAGAGTATGATTCTGATCGGCTAAGCTTACTTCTTTAATATGTAAAAAGTAATCACTTTTCTTTTTGAGCCATTCAGGAGAAAAAGATGTTTCTTGATAGCGCTTGCGCGGCATACTAACCTGCACTGCACTGTATCCATCTTTTTCTGGCGTTTTCACCTGTGTCACATACCACGTGCCCACATCAACAACGGTAACCGGAATGACCTTGCCTTCTGCATTAAACAATTGTGCCATTCCAAGCTTTTTACCTAGGACACCACTTAACATAGCAGCCTCATTTTATCCTGTAACATTACTTAATCTCAACGTCAACACCAGCCGAAATATTCAATTTCATCAATGCATCCATTGTCTGTTCAGACGGTGCAAGAATATCCAAAATGCGCTTATGCGTTGTCAATTCAAACTGCTCACGAGACTTCTTATCAATATGAGGAGATCTCAGCACAGTATAAATTCTTCTTTTATTTGGAAGAGGAACTGGTCCCAAAACCTGAGACCCAGTTCTCTTGACCGTCAAGACAATTTGCTTAATTGCATTATCCAAAAGCTGGTGATCGTAGGATTTTAACGTTAACCGTATCTTCTGTTTTTTCATTTTCGCTACAATCTCGTCTTAATTACTCGATAATTTCAGTAACAACACCGGCACCGATCGTTCTACCGCCCTCACGAACTGCAAATTTCAGCTCTTTATCCATAGCGATTTTACTGATCAAATCAACAACTACTTCAACGTTGTCGCCAGGCATAACCATTTCACGTCCAGCAGGAAGTGTAACAACACCGGTAACGTCGGTCGTTCTAAAATAGAACTGTGGACGATATCCGGTAAAGAATGGGCTATGACGGCCACCCTCATCTTTAGAAAGAACAAAGATTTGTGCCTTAAACTTTTTGTGTGGCGTAACTGAGCCAGGGGCTGCAATAATTTGACCACGCTCAACATCTTCTTTTTTTACGCCGCGAAGCAAAAGACCTATGTTGTCGCCAGCAAAACCTTCTTTCATTTCTTTATTAAACATTTCAACGCCAGTTGCAGTTGTCTTAACGGTGTCGCGGAAACCAATGATTTCTACTTCAGCGCCAACTTTAACAATTCCACGCTCAACACGACCGGTAACAACGGTACCGCGACCTGCTATCGAAAATACATCTTCAACAGGCATCAAAAAAGGCTTGTCCATGTCGCGCTGTGGTGTTGGAATGAATGAGTCAACCGCTTCCATTAATTTATAGATTGATTGCTCACCAAGCTCGCCCTTATCACCTTCCAGTGCCTTAAGTGCAGATCCTCTGATAATGGGAGTCATCTCTCCTGGAAATCCATTCTTGGTAAGAAGCTCGCGGATTTCTTCTTCAACCAACTCAACCATGCTCATATCATCAATCATGTCAACTTTATTCAAGTAAACAACAAGAGAAGGAACACCAACCTGACGTGCAAGCAATATGTGCTCACGCGTTTGCGGCATTGGTCCATCAGTAGCAGCAACAACCAAAATTGCTCCATCCATCTGTGCAGCACCCGTGATCATGTTTTTAACATAATCAGCGTGTCCCGGACAGTCAACGTGTGCATAGTGTCTATTTGCTGTTTCATACTCAACGTGCGTAGCTGCAATGGTAATACCACGAGCTTTTTCTTCTGGCGAATTATCAATCTGATCGTACGCTTTAAACGTAGCCCAGCCCTTTTCAGCCAAAACCTTCGTAATAGCCGCAGTCAAAGTCGTCTTACCATGATCAACGTGTCCAATAGTACCAACGTTAACGTGCGGTTTTTTTCTTTCGTATACACCCTTTGCCATTTTAACTCCTCTAGGCGCTAACAACAATACAAACCATTATTTTTTACCCACTATTTGATCTTGAACGTTCCTAGGAACTTCTCGATATATCTCGAATTGCATCGAGTAGTTTGCTCGACCTTTGGTTAATGAACGAAGTGACGTTGAATAACCAAACATCTCTGCAAGCGGAACTTCGGCGTCAATAACTTGAACACCCTTTTTCATTTCCATACCCAAGATTCTTCCACGACGAGAGTTCAAATCACCTATTACATCACCCATGTTTTCCTCAGGGCTCAAAACTTCTACTTTCATAATCGGTTCCAAGATAACCGGAGAAGCGTTAGAACACCCTTCCTTGAAAGCCATTGATGCAGCAATGGTAAATGCCATCTCTGACGAGTCAACATCATGGTATGATCCATCAAAAACTGTCGCCTTAATGTCTACTACAGGATAACCTGCAAGCACACCAGCATTAAGCGCTTCTTTAATACCTTTTTCTATGCCGGGAATAAATTCTTTAGGAACAGTTCCACCAACAATTTTGTTTTCAAATTCGAATCCCTTGCCACGCTCAAGAGGTTCAACCGTCAACCACACGTGTCCATATTGACCGCGACCACCAGATTGGCGGATATATTTGCCTTCAGCTTCAACTTTGCGTGCAATAGTTTCTTTGTATGCAACTTGGGCTTTACCAACATTCGATTCAATTTTATGTTCACGCAGCAAACGATCCACAATAATTTCAAGGTGAAGCTCACCCATTCCACTGATAATCGTTTGGTTAGTTTCACCATCATAAGTAAACCTAAATGATGGATCTTCTTGCATGAGTTTTCTCAACGCTATCCCCATCTTTTCATAATCGCCTTTACCCTTAGGCTCAATAGCCATACTGATAACGGGATCTGGACAGGAAATCGATTCCAAAATAATTGGATGATTTTCATCAGCCAATGTATCACCGGTCATGACATCTTTAATACCAACAACCGCGCAAACGTCACCAGCTTCAATCGTTTTTATTTCTTCTCGTTTATTGGCATGCATGCGCAACAGTCTGCTCACACGTTCTTTACGATTTTTTGTTACGTTATAAATATATGAACCAGCATCAAGCTTACCAGAATAAATACGAACAAATGTTACTGAGCCAACAAAAGGATCAACCGCTATCTTAAAAGCCAACGCACAAAAAGGCTCATCTGAATCAGTGCGACGAAGTTCGGCTTCTTTTGTTAATGGATTAATACCTTCAATGGGCGGAACGTCCAGCGGAGATGGTAAATAATCAATAATAGCGTCCAACATTAATTGAACACCTTTATTCTTAAATGCTGAACCGCAAATTACCGGCGTAATTTCCTGCTTGATAACACCAGCACGTAATGCCTTTTTAATCTCTTCAGTCGTTATCGCTTTACCATCAAGGTATTTCTCTGCCAAAGCGTCATCAAAATCACCAGCACGCTCAACAACCTTTATATAAAGAGATTCTAGCTGCTCTTTATACTCATCAGGAACCTCTTCAAGCCTCATTTCTGAGCCTTTGGTTGATTCATCAAAAATTATCATTTTTCGCGCAAGTATATCAATGATTGCTTTAAAGTCTTCCGATTGCCCAACAGGAATTTGCAGCGGCAAAGCATTACCATGCAATTTATCGTCAATTTCTTGAACTACGCTAAAATAGTCAGCACCAACGCGATCAAGTTTGTTCACAAAAGCAATTCGGGGAACCTTATGACGATCAGCCTGACGCCATACCGTTTCAGACTGTGGCTCAACACCACCTACACCACAAAAAACAACCACTGCACCGTCAAGCACACGTAATGAACGCTCTACTTCAATGGTAAAGTCAACGTGTCCGGGCGTATCGATTATATTAATTTGATGCTCTTTCCAATAACACGTCGTCGCAGCAGCGGTAATCGTAATGCCTCGCTCACGCTCCTGCTCCATCCAATCCATGACTGCTTCACCTTCGTGAACTTCACCAATCTTGTGAGAGGCGCCCGTGTAGAAAAGAACTCGTTCTGTCGTCGTGGTCTTACCGGCGTCAATATGCGCGATAATTCCTGTATTTCGACATTTATGTAATCTTTCTTTACTCATATTACCTACTTTATCCATATGAATTGGGGGGTTACCAGGGGGTTCTCGAAGGGAACGCCCTATTATCTTAATAATACCCTAATTACCAAGCATAATGAGAGAAGGCTCGATTTGC
>JBAYHB010000111.1:0-4202 GCA_041666365.1 Candidatus Babeliales bacterium
GATCTGAAAGCATTGCAACCGGGGCATAAATTTTTCTGGCACATTTTCGCGGTCCTTTGTTTTTTAAAAGGAGGCCTCTCACTCAAAACAACGTTTTTATCGTCTATCCCTAATTTATTTTTTTCGGCCTTCTGGATGCTCACCATTATTAACGCTTTTAACCTCATCGATGTTATGGACGGGCTTGCATCGCTTGTTGCTATCGTTGCAACATCAACACTTTTTGGTATCGCGCTCTGCTTTAAGCAATACAGTCTCAGTTTATTATTGCTTACATTTCTGGGGCCACTCCTCGCCTTTTTTATCTACAACCGCCCGCCGGCAAGAATTTATTTGGGAGACACGGGAGCATTATTTATTGGTGGTTTTTTAGCCGCAGTTCCGATGCTGTTTAATTGGAGCGGACAATCGATTACGGCCTACTATGCGCCCATAATTATCCTCGGCGTTCCGACACTTGAAGTCGTATCTTTGGTAATTATAAGAACCTGGCTCGGCATCCCCTTTTATAAAGGTTCACCGCACCACTTTTCTATTTTTTTACAAAAAAAGGGCTGGTCAAAAAATACCGTACTATTATTCACCACGCTCGCATCAGCAATACTTTCAGCCATTGCTCTTTGCTTTTTATTTGGCATTATTTCGTGGATAATAATGATGCTCTGCCTAGCCGTTTTTCTTGCTCTCTGGTCGATTATTGTTTTTTAAAACACTTATCTGTAAAAAAGTTTAACAAAAGCCTTTACGATTGGGCGGGTATAGCCTTTCTTTTTTGTTGTTTATGTTTCTCGTCATTTTGCCTCAGAATTATAATTAGCTTGCTCAAGAGTAGCCTCTTTGATATTGTTTTAGCAAACTGTTGCCAGCCGTATTTTTTCGATTGGGGGAGCAGGAGCGTTTACCTGATCCAGTCGCTATTTTTACCATAACCTTACAAGGGATTTTATGTCACATAAAAAAGCCTCTCTACACACTTTACTCGTATCTGTCATCGCGTGCCTTGGTGTACGTCTTTTTCCATTTCATATTCCAAACGTTGAGCCTTTAATGGCTTTTTATATGCCGCTGCACAAACGCTTTGGTTTTTTTACCAGCAGTGTGTTTGCAGCGATGGTAACCGTCCCGTTTGACCTGATAACCGGGCACACAGGATTGTGGACGCTGATTAATGTTATAACTTATAGCCTCTTGGGATTGGTATTCCCGTTGGTCAGTACCTATTGCACAACAAACTCTTTCGTTTATAAAGCGATCGCTGGAACATTGTTGTTTGATATCATTACCGGCATCTGCGTCGGCCCGCTATTCTTTCATCAATCGTTTATCCCTGCATGTTTAGGGCAAATTCCATTCACCATTATGCATCTAATCAGCAACATTCTTCTGGCGTTTACATTGAGTCCGCTTATCGATCATTGGATAGTTAAAAAAGTATGTGACCAAACAAGGGGGGAGTTTTCTTTACTCGGAAAGAAGGTACTGTAGTTTTCAACGCTTTTACCCAAAAGAGATTGCCATGTTACATTCAAAAGCATTTGAAGAGATAAAACTTATACGAACAAAAAATGGTGCTGCTGTCCCGTTCACCGGTGACAAAATCGTTAATACCGTCCACAAAGTCCTTACCGTTTCAGGTGAAGGCGGGAAAAATGAGGCCGAAGCATTGGCCCAAGAAGTGTTTAAAGGAATTCTTGAACTCAAAGCAGCAAGCAATGATAAAAACTTTATGCCAAGCGTTGAAGGAATACAAAGCCTCATTGAACATGCCCTCAAAAAACAGGTATTCGTCCAACCTGCCCGCGTCCAAAGTGTGTACCATGAGCACAAAGACCACCTTTACCGAGAATTTGAAATCATTCCAGAACATGTCAAACAATTAGCTGAAGAAAGCAAACGATACTTCCGCAACTCACTGGGAGAATTTGTTTACTACCGAACCTATGCGCGTTGGATAGAACAGGAGCAACGTCGCGAAACATGGAAAGAAACTGTTAACCGTTATATAAGTTTCATGCGCGAAAATCTTGGCGAAAAACTCACCGAAGAAGAATATAAAGAAACATACGCCATGATTCTTGAACAAAAAGTCATGCCTTCCATGCGCCTGCTCCAATTCGCCGGCCGAGCCGCTCGCAAAACCAACGTCTGTGCCTACAACTGCTCATTCATTTCACCATCAACGCTGACCGATTTTGCAGAGATTATGTACATTTCCATGTGCGGAACCGGCGTAGGTTTTTCCGTTGAACAAAAGAATGTGCAGAACCTCCCTATCATCAAAGAACAAGATGGCGAAAAACTTTTAACCCACACTATCGGCGACAGTAAAGAGGGCTGGTGCGATGCACTTACTTTGGGTATTACAACTTGGTTTAATGGCAAAGACATCGACTTTGATTTCTCACTACTTCGCCCAGCTGGCGCACGTCTTAAAACAATGGGGGGTAAAAGTTCAGGCCCTAAACCACTCAAACAACTTTTAACCTTTGCCCGCGAAAAGATTCTTGGGAAACAAGGATTAAAACTCTCAACCCTTGATGTCCATGATATTATTTGTAAAATTGGCGAGATTGTTGTTTCAGGTGGCGTACGCCGCAGCGCCCTCATTTCACTTTCAGATCTTAACGATCACGGACTGCGCGATGCAAAGATGGGGCAATTTTACATCTCAGAGCCTCAGAGATCGTTGGCAAACAACTCTGCCGTGTACAACCATAAACCAACAACAACAGAGTTCCTAGAGGAATGGATAGCCCTCATGAAGAGTGGCTCTGGCGAACGCGGCATTTTTAATCGTGGCGGCCTGGAAAAAACACTCCCCGCGCGCCGTCTTGCTATCAGCGGACATCATGCTGAGTCGTTCGGCACAAACCCTTGTGGCGAAATTATTTTGCGCTCAAAACAATTCTGTAACTTGACTGAAGTTATCGCACGTGAAAATGACACGGAAGCAACTCTTTTAAATAAAATCAGGATCGCTACCCTATTGGGAACTTACCAGGCAACGCTCACAAATTTCCCTTATCTTTCCCAAGAGTGGAAAAATAACTGTCAGGAAGAACGGTTACTCGGTGTTTCGATTACTGGTCAGTGGGACTGCCCAATCGTACGAACCCCGGCAATGCTGACAACCCTCAAAGAAAGATCCATCGAGATAAACAAGGAGTATGCAGAGCGCTTTGGTATTAATCAGTCAAGCTGTATTACCTGCGTCAAACCATCTGGCACCGTTTCAAAAGCCTTTGACACCGCCTCCGGTATGCATCCACGCCACGCTCAGTACTACATTCAACGTATCAGAATTTCAGCCACCGACGCCCTCTTTAAAATGCTCAAAGACCAAGGAATTCCTTACTATCCTGAAGTGGGACAAACCATGGACACCGCCAATACTTTTGTGCTTGAGTTCCCCGTGAAAGCGCCAGAGGGGTGCGTACTGAGAAATGATATAACAGCGCTCCAACAACTTGAACATTGGAAGATGGTAAAAGAAAACTACACGGAACATAATCCGTCAGTTACCATTTCAGTTGGAGAGGATGAATGGATAGACGTCGCCCACTGGGTGTACAAAAACTGGGAGATTATTGGCGGGCTTTCGTTCTTACCGCGAAGCAACCACGTGTATAAACTTGCACCGTATGAAGAAATCGACGAACAACGTTACAACGAATTGCTCAAACAGGTTGAACATATCGATTTCTCAAAAATTGTTACCTATGAAATCCATGATGAAACCGAATTAAAACGGGAACTTGCATGCTTTGCTGGCGCCTGTGATATCGCCTAGTGGTATACTACTTAGAAGATGGTAAAAAAAAGCCTGACGCATAAAAAGTTCTAAAGGGGTTGCTATGCTGTACTCAAGAAATGGCGATGACGGAAATACAACAATGTTCCGCTGCGCGAAAAAAGTCTCAAAAAGTTCTACCATCGTCGAGGCCCTCGGAGCCCTTGATGAAGTTAATTCTTTTTTAGGCCTATGCAAAATAAGAGCTGGCGAGCAACATGTCATCCTCAACGCTGGCGCCCCCCTTGCCACGATAATTACTGACATCCAAAGTACGCTTTTTATTATTCAGGCAGAGCTTGCCGGTTTTTCAGGAACCATCACGGAACAACATGTCATACATATTGAAGAGGTCACCAACACCATCGAAAAAGAACTTCCTAAAATAAAATCTTTTCTTCTTTCCGGCGGC
>JBAYHB010000112.1:0-4147 GCA_041666365.1 Candidatus Babeliales bacterium
AAGGATGATGGTATAGTGAAGTTGCAAAAAACGCTTGCGCAAGAAAATTCTTTTTGCGGTATTGGAGTTCATTCAGGCAAAGCAACACGTGTGACGGTGGCACCGGCAGGGGTTGACCAAGGGATACGTATAACGAGCGTGGGCAGCATAGGGCATGAGATAGTTATTGGCGCCGTAGTTCCTGAAAATGCTATGCATGCGACGGTTATTAAAACCAATGAATTTGCAGTCAGCACCGTTGAGCATCTTTTGGCGGCAATGAGCGCTTTAGGAATTGATAATGCGCAGCTTATCGTCCAAGGACAAGAAATCCCCATAATTGATGGGAGCGCGCTACCGTTTGTTCAGGGATTTGCGCGAGCAGGGATGTGCGAGCAGGGGGCACATCGGCAGTTTCTTACCCCTAAAGAACCATTATGTTTTACTGACCAGCAAGGGCGAGAGCTTAGGATTGAGCCAGCGGTTGTTATGGATAGTGGTGACCGGGATAGGCGGTTATATCTTGATTATCGTGCTGAATTTAAGCTTGGTATTGAAGGGGCAGAAGTCTTTTGTGGTACCGTGACTCCTGATTTTTTTATTCAAGAAATAGCACCGGCGCGAACATTTGGTTTTGTTGAGCAACTTCCCTTTTTGCGCCAGCATGGGCTTGCGCTGGGAACGTCTTTGGGAAATACCCTTGTGATAGGGCAAGATGGCCTTTTTAATGATATGCGTATGCCTGATGAATGCGTTCGTCACAAGGTATTGGATCTAATTGGTGACCTTGCGCTCTTGGGCAAACCACTCGCAGGATCAGTTAGAGCGTGCAAAACGGGGCATAATTTTAATCGAAAAGTCGTCGAGCATTATCTACTGCACCCTGATGCATGGGATATTTTTTAGATCGCTTCTATCGCACGAAAAGTGCAATGATGTCTCGATAGGTAAGAATAAGCGTTAAGATAATGAAAAATGCCCATGAGGCAAGATTAATACCTATTTTGACGGTATCAGGAATCTTGCGTCTGATAGCAGCTTCAATCGTGATAAAGAGTACCTGTCCTCCATCAAGTGCGCCGATGGGCAAGAGATTCAAGAGTGCCAGATTGATGCTTATCAGAGCGAGAAGCACAAGAAGAGAAAGTAGTCCGTTCTGGGCTGATGAAAAAATTTGTGAAAAAATCATAACAGGTCCGCCAGCGCCATCAAGGCTTCGACGGCTCGCCAGTGTTGTAAGGCTTTGAACGATCATGCGAATCCAGTTATTGGTCTGCTCTATGCCAGCTTTGATTGCTTGAAAAAATGGAAGTTGAGTGATTGGGTAGTTGAAGCCAAAATTGACGCCAAGCGAGCCAATCATTTTAGTTCCAGCAGGTTTGCTGGCAAGGGTTGCTGTGATAATTTTTTCTTGTCCATCACGTTCAATTAAAAGATTGATTTGTTGACCAGGTTTACTTGCAAGCTCTTGGATGACCAATGTGCTTGCGGTTTCGCCAGTTAAGGTCGGAGTTGCTAGTTGATGTTTGCCAAGCGCAAGGACGCGATCTTTTGCCTCAAGTCCAGCATGCTGCGCGGGGGATGATGGAAGCACTGATACGATATAGACACCAGGTTTTTCGACGTGTTTGCCAACAATAAAAAGCGTGCATGCAATGGTGTAGGCGAAGAGAAGATTGCATATGATACCGCCGAGCATAACGAGGAGTTTTTGCCAATAAGGTTTAACATCAAATGAACGATCTGATCTGTCCAGGGCATGGGCTTGGTCGCCTTGGCCAACTTCTTCGTGACCGGCAATTTCGCAGTAGCCACCAAAAGGAATCAGCGCGAGTCTGAAGTGGGTATCGCCTATTTTACGACTGAAAAGTTCGGGTCCAAAACCGATAGAAAATGTTGGGGTATGGATATTAAAGAGTTTGCAAAAAAGAAAATGTCCAAGTTCATGAATAGCGATTAAAGCTCCAAAACCGATGAGCGTGGCCAGAGCTGGAATGAGTTTTGTTACAAGTAGTGTATAAATGAGTCCAAAATCCATAAAATATCCTTTTATAAGATGGTTTCTAAAACATTTATAGTATTACAGAAAAGAATCGCAAACGTAACTGTTTTATCATCCCACAACGGTGCTACGATGATTAAAGCATTATTTGTGCGAGCGAAGGAGTGTTTTTTCTATATTTTTACTTGAAAAAACTGGAGAAAAATATAAAATTATGGCTGTTATTATTCGCTAGCGCACACCTTTTTCTATGAATTTTACAATGAAAATAACTTTTTTCTTTGTTAGGCAGCGGTGTATACAAGGAACTTAAGGCATGTGTGAATTTTTATGGATAGTAAAGGTGATTGTACCGGTTGTAAGGTCTAATTTTTCAAGGTAGTAGGAAATAGAGTATGCCAACAATAAACCAGCTTGTACGTTCCAATCGTAAAAAGGTGAGTGGAAGAACAAAAGCTCCCGCTTTGAGCTCATGCCCGCAGCGACGAGGCGTGTGTGTTCGTGTGTACACACAAACGCCCAAAAAACCTAACTCAGCTTTGCGAAAAGTTGCTCGTGTTAAATTAACCACGGGAAAAGAAGTAACGGCTTATATCCCAGGTGAAGGCCATAACTTGCAAGAGCACTCAGTGGTACTTGTGAGAGGCGGAAGAGTAAAAGATTTGCCCGGTGTGCGTTATCACATCGTTCGCGGAACACTTGATTCAGCTGGCGTAACGGCACGTAATCAAAGTCGTTCCTTGTATGGCGCTAAACGTAAGAAGAAGGGTGACAAGAATGCCTAGACGTAAATCGGTTAATTTTGTTCGTGACATCGGTGTTGATTCACGGTTCAAATCAGGGATTGTCCAAAAGCTTATCAATATGATTATGGAGCGCGGCAAAAAAGAAGTAGCCCGCCGCATAGTTTATGAAGCGTTTGATGTTATGGCCCAAAAAGTTGGTGGCGATGACCGCAAGGGTTTTGCAGTGTTTGAAAAAGCGATGAGCCAAATCCGTCCATTTGTTGAAGTTAAAGCGCGTCGTGTCGGTGGCGGCGTGTATCAAATTCCTACCGAAGTAGCTCCTAATCGCGCGTTGGCTTTGTCATTGCGTTGGCTTATTGAATCGGCAGCGAGCCGTTCAGATAAGACCATGGGTAAGCGCTTGGCACATGAATTACTTGAAGCTGCAGAAGGCCATGGTAACGCGGTAAAGAAAAAGAACGACGTACACAAGATGGCCGAAGCAAACAGAGCCTTCTCTCATTATGCTTGGTAAGCAGGAAGGTTGTTTCAATGAGTTCAAATAGTAAGTTATTAAAGTATCGCAATATTGGTATCATGGCGCATATCGATGCCGGCAAAACGACCGTCACTGAGCGTATCCTGTTTTATACAGGCGTGTCTCATAAGATTGGCGAAGTGCACGAAGGCGAAGCGACCATGGACTGGATGGAGCAAGAGCAGGAGCGCGGTATCACAATTACAGCCGCTGCGACGACTTGTTTCTGGAAGGATCACCAAATTAATATTATCGATACCCCAGGCCACGTAGACTTTACCATCGAAGTGGAGCGTTCGTTGCGCGTTCTTGATGGTTGTGTTGCGGTGTTTTGCGGTGTTGGTGGTGTTGAGCCTCAGTCGGAAACAGTGTGGCGTCAAGCTGATCGCTACAAGGTTCCGCGAATTGCTTTTGTAAATAAGCTTGATCGCGTTGGTGCAGATTATTTTTCTGTTGTTGATGAAATTGACCAAAAATTACACGGTAGCCCATTGGCAATGCAAATCCCAGTTGGCCAATCAGAAGAATTTAAGGGCATCATTGATGTATTGACCAAAAAGATGGCAATATTTGATGAAACCGCTCAAGGTTCCGTTGTTAACTGGGTTGATGTGCCTGCTGAGTACCAAGAACAGCTTGAAAAAGCATATAAAGCAGTTGTTGAGCGAGCATGTGATTTTGATGATTCTTTGGCAGACAGATATCTTGATGGCAAGCCATTTACCCTTGATGAGGTAAAGGCTGCTCTTCGTAAAGGTGTTATTAGTCAGACAATCACACCTGTTTTCTGCGGATCAGCATTCAAGAATAAGGGCGTGCAATTAATGCTTGATGCAGTAATTGACTACCTCCCATCACCGCTTGATGTCCCAGCGGTTGTTGGTATCAGTTCTTTAACGGGAG
>JBAYHB010000113.1:0-4120 GCA_041666365.1 Candidatus Babeliales bacterium
ATTCGCGGAACGTTGATCTCTTCGGCGTTTCGACACCTTACGTTTTGGCGTTGGCATAATACTCCTTAGTGCGGTTACTTTTGTAGAAGACCCGGGGCCATCCAACAAACTACTGTTTAATGCTTTATAGCGTAATTTTTAAACCATTTTTTGTCAAAAAATCATAACTAGTTCCTACAGAATTATACAGTTTTTATTGTAAAATCATAGAGTTTTGTCAGAATAAAAGGGACTTTTACCAGAAAGAACCGCGCTCAACGGTACATTTGTATCACAGTCACCCTGGCAGGCGGTTCTTAAAGGGTTGTCACCAAAACATAGAAGTAGTCACACTCACATCATTCAAGGAGCATTAATCATGGCAGCAGTAAGTATGGACCTTGTCAAGCAGTTAAGGGACCAAACACAGGTCGGTATGATGGATTGCAAGAAAGCACTCGAAGAAGCTAATGGCGATCTTACCCTTGCCGTCGAAATCCTACGTAAAAAAGGCGCGGCTGTGGCAGCAAAACGAGCCGGCAATGAAGCCACAAAAGGCCGCATTGAAGCTTTTATAAGCGCTGACAACAAAACCGGTGCACTTGTTGAAGTCGGTTGCGAGACAGATTTTTCTGCCAACACAACAACCATGGAAGCCTTTGCTAACATGACCGCAGAAATCGTGGCCAACAACAATCCAGCCACCGTCCAAGACCTCATGGCTATCAAGAATCCGGCATCTAGCCTCACCCTGCAGGAATCCCTTGATGAGCTTATCGCTAAAATCTGCGAAAAAATTCAAATCAATCAGTTCGCTCGCTTTGCAATCACTGATAACGGCTTGGTCAATGCCTACATTCACCCAGGTTCAACCGTCGGCATCATGATCGAGTTACAAACTGCAACCCCGGCAACAGACGTTGAAGCGCTCAAAGCGCTAGCTAAAGATCTTTGCATGCAAATTGCGGTAACAAACCCACTCTGCATTGCGCCATCACAACTTGATCCTGTGGTCCTAGAAAAAGAACGCTCAATTGCCCGCGAGCAACTTGCAACATCAAACAAACCAGCCGCAATTATCGAAAAAATCGTTGAAGGCAAAATAAACAAATTCTACGAAGAAGTATGCCTTCTCAACCAACTCTTCATCAAGAATGACAAACTCAGCGTTAAGGCACATGTTGAAGAAGTTGCCAAAAAAGTCGGCACCTCCATCACCGTTACACAATTCAAACGTTGTGCAATCGGTCGCTAATAACCCAAAGCGGTAAGGGCTGTATGAAAAAGAGCGTTTTGATTAAATTGAGTGGCGAAATAATGGGTGGCTGTATGCCGCTCGTCGACCATGGAACCGATCATTGCTCACACCTTAACAGTATTGCCGAACAGATCAAACGGTTACAAACATCCCATGTTGTCGGTATCGTTATCGGTGGCGGCAATATCTTTAGAGCAAGCCGAGAAGGCAAGGCTCTTGGCCTACGCCAACAAAGCGCAGATCAAGCAGGAATGTTGGCAACTGTTATCAACGGCATAGTGCTCCGCGATAAACTTGAATCAGCAGGCGTTGCTGTGACGCTGCTCAGCGCCTTTGCCGTGCCATCGGTCGCACAACCAGTACAAGACTCAACAATCAGAACGGCGCTTGATAAAGACCATTGCATTATCTTTGTCGGTGGAACGGGAAATCCATTCTTTACCACTGACACCTGCGCGGTCCTGCGCGCCCTGCAGATAAATGCAACAGCGGTTTGGAAGGCAACAAAGGTTGATTACATCTATGACGCCGATCCTGAAAAAACTGCTTCATGCTCACCACTTAAGGATATTTCATACCAAACCGTGATTGATAAAAAATTAGGGATTATGGATAGCACAGCCATCACGCTCGCACAACAGCACCGCATGCCCATAAGAGTTTTTAATGCATTTACGCCCAACGCTCTGGTTAACGCAGCACACGATACCTCAATTGGAAGTACCATTCATATATAACATTGTTTATTACTAAAAAAGGAATACCCATGATCGAAATTACGTTTCAAGAAGGCGATTCTAAGAGTTTTGAAAATTTACTCAAAGAACACATGGACAAACCTATCAAGCATTTTGAAAAAGAATTGCTTGCCATCAGAACCGGCAGAGCTTCAACCAGCGTCCTTGAAGGACTCAAAGTTGAATGCTATGACCAATTTATGCCCGTCAAAGACGTTGCAACACTTTCCGCTCCAGACAGCAGACTCTTGACCATCCAACCCTGGGACAAAAGCCTTATCGGCGCCATCGAAAAAGCGTTGCTCGCATCTGATCTTGGCGTCACACCTATCAATGATGGCAACATCATCCGCATCCAGCTCCCTCAAATGAGCTCGGCCCGTCGTGAAGAGCTTGTAAAAGTTCTTGGTAAAAAGACTGAAGAATGCCGCGTCAGCGTCCGAAACATTCGAAAAGATTTTCACAATGAAGTACGCGAAGCTGAAAAAAAACGCATTGTCTCTGAAGATTTTGCCGAACGTTTAAGCTCATTGCTGCAAAAGATCACCGATCAATTCGTTGAAAAAGCTGATGCCTTGAGCGAGAAAAAGGCCGCCGAAATACGCTCAGTTTAAAATTGTATACATTGTAATAAAAGAGGTCTTGATTTTTT
Organism: Candidatus Babeliales bacterium; assembly: GCA_041666365.1. GTDB lineage: Bacteria > Babelota > Babeliae > Babelales > RVW-14 > JBAYHB01. Next base: position 2,627 of record JBAYHB010000113.1, read on the forward strand.
TTCAAGACCTCTTTTGTTCTGTTGGTTCCTCCATTGATACAATTGTCTGATTAACAATAAGCGCCAGTAAACCTGCAAGTATTATTCCTACAACAGCCTTTGAGATGTGAGGATGCTTTGCAGCAAATTCATCTATATCCGCCTTTAAGACCTTTCCATGAGCCTCAAGTTGTTTAGCCCATTGTTTTTTTTCTTGTAGGCTCAGTTTTTCTAATTCTGCTTTTGCTTTTTCTTTGTTGACTCGCGCAACCAACGCTTGTGCCTCACGCGTTTCTTTTGACGGCCTCCAGTACTCTTTCTCAAGCAAACCTGGTTTTAAATTTATAGCTATTGATTGCTCATGCTTCTCCGGTGCCTCACTTTCTTTTGACGGCCAAAGAAACCTACTCAACAAACTTGATCCTGTAGTTTTTGATTGCTCATTCTTCTTTGGCATCCCAGCACCGTCCAAATCGAACGCTTTAACCGTATCTTCTTCTCCCTCTGTTGAATGAATTAATGCTTTTTGAGGTTTTCCCTGGTCATCCAAAATAACGCTGGCACGCACGTTCCCGCCTTCACCTCGCTCAATCTCCTTAGCCAGTCCCTCTTTGAATAAATCTCTTGCTGGCGATCCCCTGCCAAAAATGCCTTTTCCTACTTCTGCTTCTGAAGGAGGCTCAAGTCTGCGATACCCGAAAGGATTCCTTTGAAGGTTGGCAAACGAACCAGACCAGGGGTAAAAACCGTACCGCTCAATTTTAGACGACTCACCTTGCTTCCTTTCGTATACAAGGATACAAGGCTCCTCGGTTAGGCCACCTTCCACAATTCGATATTCTTTTCCTTGTAGCTTGGCTTTCGCAAAATCAGCCATAGCCTTTCTTGCTAGCCCGAGTTCGTAATCCCTGCCGGATTCAGTCATCTTAGCCAATTCATCCGCTGGTACTTCCTTCTTTATAAGTTCACGCACAACCTCAATATTAGCCTCGGAGTTAGCAGGATCATCCTTGAATTCGTCCATGCCGGATTCAGGCATCCTAACCCATTCTTGCCATGATACTGGCGGCTTCACAAGGTCTCTGGAATTCCCTTGTTGCGGCTTCGTCGTAATCAACGTCCCAGCATTAGTCATATTGCCGGTGCGCCTGGCGGCAGCCTTAATCTCGAATAAACCTGTGATGTTGGCAACAAGCAACACCACCAAAACTATCATCATTATTTTTTTCATTGCGTTCCCCTCCCTTTAATCAGTAAACAAGACGCCCAACCCATACAATTTGAATTTATCAATAGGGGTGGGGCAAGTCAATAAAATGCAAACAATAAATTGCTGCGACTTAAAAGCCCAGGGGTGACGCATTAACTAGAAATTGCTTCAAACTCTATTGTATATAGCTTCCTGCTTTAAAGTCCGCTCAAATTTGTTAATCTAAATACCATGTGTTTTAAAAGGAGAAAAAGCATGATATTTAGTCTTGATTTGAGAAAGCGAGTAATCGCTGCTGTTGATGA